>CAWUNN010000106.1:0-6496 GCA_963923185.1 uncultured Limnohabitans sp.
TTTGACGGTGGACCGGTGGGCTTGGACAACATCGCCGCCAGCATTGGCGAAGAGCGCGACACCATCGAAGACGTGATCGAGCCCTACCTGATTCAACAAGGCTATTTGCAGCGTACACCCAGGGGGCGCGTGGCCACGTTGGCAGCCTACCGGCATTTGGGTGTCATGCCCCCCGCCAGTCACCACGGTTTGTTTGGCACCCCAGAGGCTTGAGCCCTGAGCCCAATGCGGCGGGCCTGGGTGGCGGTTCAGCCTGCCAGATCAAGCGGATATTTCATCTCGGCTGGCGTTTTGCAGATGGCGGTCGTCGCCCCACCCGACCAGGGTCAAGCCTTGGGGGGTCCACAACACCCGGTTGATGACCGCATTGCCCAAAGACCAGGTGCGGGGCGCTTGAAGGGTCTGCCCAGTCCCCCAGCGGTACAACACATCCATGATGCCGCCATGGGCGACCAGCACCATTTGCTGGCCCATGTGGGCTTGCGCCAATTGGTTCACGCATTGGCTGATGCGTTGGTGCAAGGTGATCAGACTCTCGCCACCTTGGGGGGCCCACTCAGGCTCGCGCTGGCGCCACAGTTTGGCTTGATCGGGCCAAGTGGACTCGATTTCGGCCCAGGTTCGGGTTTGAAACTCGCCGAAATGGCGCTCACGCAAAGCCGGTGTGGGCACGGGTTGCAATCCCAGCACGTGGCCAATGGCGCTGGCTGTTTGAAACGCCCGCGACAAGTCGCTGGCGTAGATGGCAGCCACACTTTCTTCGCTCAGCGCCTGCGCCACCCTTTGGGCCTGCCACAAACCGGTGTCATTGAGCTCGATATCCAATTGGCCTTGGATTCGCGTGTCCACGTTCCAGGCGGTTTCTCCGTGTCGAATGGCAATGATTCGGGTGGCTTGCATGACAGATGCTCAGAAAAGCTTGATTTTCGTTGAAAATAGCACGATCGTACGAAAATCATCCGATGAGCAACGTCCATCCCATCACTCGCTCCTCTGCCAAAGGACAGCAAACCAAAACCGCCATCGTCGATGCGGCGTTGGGATTGGCCACCCAATTGGGCTTAGAAGGCCTGAGCATCGGTGCCTTGGCCGAGATCATGCGCATGAGCAAGTCGGGCGTGTTTGCACATTTTGGATCGCGCGAAGAATTGCAAATGTCGGTGGTGCGTGAATACCATCATCGCTTTGAACAAGAGGTGTTTTACCCCGCCATGCGCAACCCACGTGGGCTGCCCAGGTTGCGTCAGTTGTTTGAAAACTGGGTGCATCGCACCAGCATAGAAATCGACTCGGGTTGCATCTACATCTCGGGCGCAGTTGAATTTGACGACCGACCGGGTCCAGTGCGTGATGCCTTGGCCGGATCGGTCGATGTCTGGATGCAGGCCTTGCGCCGCGCGGTGGCCCAAGCCCGCGATGCTGGGCACTTGCGTGCCGATGTCGATGCCGCGCAATTGGCCTTTGAAATCCATGGCTTGATTTTGGCCTTGCATTACGAAGCTCGTTTTTTGCATTCTGATCAGGCCCTGACCCGTGCTCGCCAAGGGTTTCAGCGACTGATCCAAGCCCACCAAGTCTGACGCCACCCCCCAAGACCCATTGACTGATTTCACCCTCAAAGGCCCACCATGAGCGACATCTTGCAACACACCGAAGACGGCATATTGACCTTGACCCTGAATCGGGTGGCCAAAAAAAACTCACTCACCTCGGCCATGTACGCCGATTTAGCCCAACACATCCAGGCCGCCGCCACCGACCCAGCGGTTCGGGTGGTGTTGATTCAAGGACATGAAACGGTGTTTTGTGCGGGCAACGACTTGGCCGATTTTTTGAACGCGCCACCAGCCGATACCGATTCACCAGTGTTTCATTTTTTGAATGCCATCTCGACCTTTCCCAAGCCCATGCTGGCTGCGGTCTGCGGACCGGCGGTGGGCATTGGATCGACCCTGCTGCTGCATTGCGACATGGTGGTGGCTGGCGACAACGCGGCGTTCTCATTGCCTTTTGTCAATTTGGGTTTGTGCCCTGAGGCCGCATCCAGTTTGCTGGTCCCGCAGTTGTTGGGGTATCACCGTGCGGCCGAGGCGCTGATGTTGGGTGAGCCTTTCATGGCAGAAGCGGCACTCGAGTCTGGCTGGGTCAATCGGGTGGTGCCGCCCACCGAAGCCAATGCCGTGGCATTGCAATGGGCCAAAAAATTGGCCTCACGACCCATCCAGGGCTTGATCGAGACCAAGCACCTGCTCAAATCAGGGCAAGCCCAAGCGGTGGCCCAGCGCATGGCGCTTGAGGGTCAAACCTTCCGCCGCATGTTGCACGAACCCGCTGCCAAAGAAGCCTTCAATGCATTTTTTGAAAAACGCCGACCTGACTTCACGCAAATCAACGCCACTGCCTTGACTTGACCATCCGATGAAAAAAGAAGAATTCACGGGCGAATTTGAACCCGAGTTCATCGATGGGGTGAAAACCATCTTTGAAGAAAAAATCACGTTCAACAAAGTCATGGGTTTGCGCATCACCCTCATGCGCCCCTCGTTTGTCACAGCGCGATTGGACATGAAGCCTGAATTGGTGGGGCATTTTTCTCAAAACCGCATCCATGGCGGCGTGATCAGTGCTTGTTTGGATACTTTGGGCGCGTTGGCCTTGATGACGGCCATGGGGGCGCGTCACATGGATGTACAGCCGCAAAAAAGGCTGGAGCGTTTTGCCAAGCTGGCCACCATCGATTTGCGAGTCGATTATTTGCGCCCGGGCATCAGCCCTTGGTTTGAAATGACCTCTGAGGTTTTGAGGTTGGGCTCGCGCGTGGGCACGGCGCGCATGGAATTCAAAGGCGCTGATGGCAAATTGATGGCCAATGGCGTTGGGGCTTACATCGTCTCTTGAAGGGCTCTGGGGCGACCGAGCTCATCAATGGCCACATAGGTCAGCTCGGCTTCGGTCACTTTCACATAACGACCTTGGCTTCTGATTTGCTCGGCGTAGACCTCTACGCTGACGGTGACCGAGGTACGCCCCACCCGAGTGACTTTTGAGAAAAAGCTCAAAATATCGCCCACTTTGACCGGTTGCTTGAAGACGAATTGATTGACTGCCACCGTGGCCATGCGCCCCCTGACCAATCGGGCTGGTAACACGGCACCCGCCAAGTCGACTTGGGCCATGACCCAGCCACCAAAGATGTCGCCATTGGCATTGCAATCGGCGGGCATGGGGATCACTTTCATGACCAATTCTTGGTCGTTGGGCAGGGGGTGTGGGGGTCGGTTGTGATCTGGGGTGCTCATGGGACAATCGCTCCTGTGCCTGCCCTTTGTGCGGGCAACACCGCTATTTTGACCCATGAGACACGGACACTCTGCTGCCACCCATGGCGGCCCCGCCCCCACGCTGGCACGCACCCGCAAAGACCGCGACATATTGCTGCGCCTGTTGCCCTACTTGTGGACTTACAAATGGCGCGTGGCCGTGGCCTTGGCGTTCATGGTGGCCGCCAAAATCGCCAACGTTGGCGTGCCCATGGTGCTCAAGGAGCTGATCGATGCCATGAACATCAGCCCTGGCCATCCTGTGGTCGTGGTGATGGTGCCTATGGCTTTGCTGGCAGGTTATGGTTTGCTTCGCTTTGGCGTCTCACTGTTCACCGAGTTGCGTGAGCTGGTGTTTGCCGAAGCCACCCAGGGTGCTTCCAGGCGGATTGCGCTTGAAACTTTTGAGCATCTGCACGGTCTGAGTTTGCGCTTTCATTTGGATCGACAAACGGGCGGCATGACACGCGACATCGAGCGCGGCGTGCGTGGCCTTGAGTCACTGATCTCTTACTCGCTGTACAGCGTGGTGCCCACCCTGATTGAGATGGTGTTGGTGCTGGGCATCTTGTCCGTTCAATTTGACATCGGATTTGCTGCCATCACCTTGGTGGCATTGGCGCTGTACATGGTGTTCACTGTGTCGATCACCGAATGGCGCACCCATTTCAGGCGTCAAGCCAATGAGTTTGACTCGGCCGCCCACACCCGTGCCATCGATTCTTTGTTGAACTATGAGACGGTCAAATACTTCAACAACGAGGTCTTTGAATCCAAGCGTTATGACGAAAGCTTGCAGCGCTTGCGCCGCGCTCGACTGAAATCGCAAACCTCACTCAGCTTGCTCAACACCGGACAACAACTGATCATCAGCACCGCCTTGGTGGCCATGCTGTGGCGCGCCACCCAAGGCGTGATTGAACATCGCATGACCTTGGGCGATCTGGTGATGATCAATGCCTTCATGATCCAGTTGTACATTCCATTGAATTTTTTAGGGGTGCTGTACCGAGAAATCAAGCAAAGCCTGACTGACTTGGACCGCATGTTCAATTTGCTGGAGAAAGAGCGCGAGGTGGCCGACGCCCCACAAGCCCCGGCTTTGCACCTGAGTGGTCCCCCCGCCGTAGAGTTCAAAGAGGTGGTGTTTGGCTATGATGCCGCTCGGCCGATCTTGAAGGGATTGAGCTTTCAGATCCCCGCGGGTCGGACTTTGGCCGTGGTGGGCCCCTCGGGGGCCGGCAAGTCAACCCTGGCACGTTTGCTGTATCGCTTTTATGACGTCCAACAAGGCCGCATTTGCATTGCAGGCCAAGACATCAGGCAAGTGCAACAAGACAGCTTGCGTCGCAGCATTGGCATCGTGCCCCAAGACACGGTGTTGTTCAACGATACCTTGGCCTACAACATCGCGTATGGTCAACCAGGTGCTGCCGACACAGACATCGATCAGGTGGTGCGAGCCGCACGTTTGGATCAATTTGTGGCGCAAACGCCCTTGGGCTTGCAAACCCCAGTGGGCGAGCGCGGGCTCAAATTGTCTGGGGGCGAAAAGCAAAGGGTGGCGATTGCTCGGACTTTGCTGAAAAATCCCCCCATTTTGATCTTGGACGAGGCCACTTCGGCGTTGGACACCGCCAATGAGCGGGCCATACAGGCCCAGTTGGAGTGGGTATCCAGGGACCGAACCACCTTGGTCATTGCCCATCGGTTATCGACGGTGGTGCATGCCGATGAAATTTTGGTGTTGGATCACGGTGCAGTGGTCGAGCGCGGGCGCCACGAAGACTTGTTGCGTCAAGGCGGACGCTATGCCCAAATGTGGGCCATGCAAGAGTGACGGCTCAGGTCAGTCCGCGCTCGAGTGTGGCGATGACTTCTTGGGCAAAGTCGGCATAACTCAGTGGTCCCTCGGGCTGCAGCCAGGTGAACGTCCAATTGATCATGCCCAACACCATCATCGTCACGGCGGTGGGGTTGTGTTGCAGACGCTGTGGATAGGCGCGGCTGAGAAATCTGGTGAAAGCTGCCACCACATCTCGTTCACGCGCCAAGATGATGTCGCGTTGCTGCGGCCCCAAAAACTGAACGTCATGCAACAACGCCGAATGCCGGGTGGCTGAGTTTTGATATTCGGCCAAAAAACGCCGGATCAATTCATGCAAAGTGGCCCGCTCATCCAGCCGTTGACGCTGCGCTGCGGCCTCGGTCTCACCCACGATGGCCAGCAGCCGCTGGGTGTGCCGATCCAGCAAATCAAACAAGATCGCCTCTTTGCTCTCGTAGTAGTGATAAAGCCGAGCTTTGGAGGTGCCCCCGGCCAGCGCAATGTCGCTCATGCTGGCGGCATGGTAAGAGCGCTGGGCAAAGCAATGCGCCGCCAAATCCAAAATGGCGTCTCGTCTCAGGTCATGGCTGGCAGATTTGGGGCGGGCCATGCTCAGACAGGCCAAACACGGCCATGTTCGTTCAAGATGGCGTCCAAGGGCACGTCGTGCGGCTCGGGTTCAAAGTCCGGCACAAAGCCTTGACCAAACCCCAAGCCCACGGTGAAGGGTTTGGGCTGCAAGCTGGCCAGGGTGCGATCGTAAAAACCGCCGCCATAGCCCAAGCGGTAGCCACCCGGTCCATAGCCCAGACAGGGCACAAACAGCAAAGTGGGGACGACCAGATCGGTGTCTTTGGGTTTGGGGATGTTGTAGGCGTCTTCTTCCATGGGGCAGCCGGGGTACCAGACATGAAAGGTCAAGGTTTTGTGTTGCTTGTTGACCACGGGCAAGCCAATGCGACGGCGCAAGGGTTGCTCGAGCAATTCACCATCTTCTTTCCATCGGTGCAAAGCGGGCAGCGGGTCAAACTCGCCCTTGATCGGCCAATAAGCGCCAATCACCGTGTCGGTTCGCCCAAACAACCAGATCCGCATGACTTGTTGCAAACGGTCGGCTTTTTCCTGTCGGTCGGGCATGGACAGGCGTTCACTCATCAATCTTTGACGGTCAATGGATTTGGACATATGAATGGGCAAAGAGGCTGGTGGGCCCCAAGGCCCATTTCCGACATGATAATCGGGGGATCAGACTTGGATGATGTTTTTGCATGTTGCTGAAAATTTCCCTCTCAAAATGGATTGGCATGTGTTTGATGGTGGGTGCGCTTTCGGCTCGCGCCCCACCCCC
>CAWUNN010000107.1:0-6479 GCA_963923185.1 uncultured Limnohabitans sp.
GAGCTTGACTGACAAGCAACTTCAAGGGGTGGCCAAAGCCATGGCTCGCATGGCCCAAGTGGCGCCCATGAACATCGATGAGGCCCATCGCGACATCGAACACGTGCGCGAGACCGTGCGCCAACCATTGCAGCAACCGCTCACACAAGAGGCTCGCCATGTCTGACTGGCCAGACAGCATTGTCCAACTGCAAGCACAACTCAAAGCCCAGACACTGACGCCTGAGCAAGCGCTGCAGGCACAACGCCAACGGTTGGTGGACGGCGATGCCCTGTGCCACTGCGTGGTCAGTTGGGACCCCGACCCCGAGCCCAGGCCCGTGGGGCCATTGACAGGCGTCATGCTCGCCCACAAAGACATCTTTGACTTGCCTGGTCGCTGCCCTGGGGTGGGGATTGACCTGGGTCGAGCCGATGCCACACGCACGCGCGCCAAGGCTCTAGATTTGCTTGCTCAGGCGGGCGCCTACCAATCGGCCACCTTGACCATGTCCCCCTGGGCCACCGGAGCCACGGCACAAAACCCACACCTGGGCCAAACGCTCAACCCCATCGATCCCAGTTGGGTATTGGGCGGGTCATCGACTGGCTGTGCTGCGGTCGTGGCCGCGGGACTGAGTTACTTCTCCGTTGGCACCGACACGGCGGGATCGGTACGCATACCGGCCGCCACCTGCGGCATTTTGGGTTTAAAGACCAGCAACGGCTTGGTCAGCACCCAAGGCTGTGCGCCCTTGGCCCCCAGCCTGGACACGGTGGGCATTTTGGCGCGCCATGTCTCAGACGCACGCTTGGCCTTGCAGATCTTGGCCCCGCAGCTGCCCCCACATGTTCCTCGAACCCAGCTGCGTCATCGCATCTGGCTGCCAGAGACTGGCATGGATCCCAGTGTGCGACAAGTGATGATGGATTGGGCGCAAACCCGTCAGGCCCGACAGGCCCACTTGGATGCGGTGCTGAGCTCATGCGCCGTTCATGCGCAACGGGTGATGTGCCATGAAATGGCCCAGACCCATTGGCAAGCCCTGCTTGAGCAGCGCGCCGACCCTGCCGTGCAAGGAGTGGCCTGGCAAGGCTTGGCCATGCCCGCCGATTGGTATCCCACTTCGATGGACTTGCGGGGGACTTTGCTGGCCCAATTTTGCGAATTGGCATTCGCCGATGCCGACGTGTTGATCATGCCCTCCTTGCCCATGGGAGTGCCCGATTGGGAGCAAGTTCACACCGCTACCGCGCGTTGGGATCCCAAGTTGTTGCTGTCGCTGCATCAACACATGGGGTTTGCCAACTACTTGGGCTTGCCGGTGCTGAATCTTCCCGTGGGCAAGGACCCCCGGGGTCGCCCCGTCAGCGTCCAATTGGTGGGTCGCCCCCAAGCCGAGCACCTGCTGCTGGATGCGGCCGAGTGGGGTTGAACGGGCTCATCGATGCATATCAACGGTTGGTGTAGAGCTGACCGCCATCGACAAAGATGACCGTGCCGCTGAGGTAACCGCACATGGGTGAAGTGCAAAATACCGTCAAGCGGGCCATCTCATCGGGCTCTGCCATGCGGCCAAAAGGGAAATTGCCCGTCAATTCAGTCCAGCGTTGCGGGTCACCGAATTTCTTTTCAGCTTGAAACTGCAACAAGCCTTGCATGCGATCGCTGCGGGTGGGCGATGGGTTGATGCCAAACACACGCACACCGTGTTTGACGCTGGCCCCACCCACCCCATTGGTGAAGGCCATCAGGGCGGCATTGCCCGCAGCCCCACAGATGTAGTCGGCCCTGGGTGCGGCACCGGCCATGCCGATGATGTTGCAAATCACCCCATGGCCGCGTGCCTCCATCATGGGCAAATACACGCGGGTCAAATTGATGTAGCCGAAGACTTTCAGCTCCCAGGCTTGGCGCCAGCGTGTCTCATCGACTTCGACCACATTGCCCCCTGGGATGGCACCCGCGTTGTTGACCAAAATGTCCACATCGGGGCATTGGGCAAACAACTGCTCGGCTGCACCTGATTGGGTCAAATCAAGCAACACCGTTTGGGGTTCAGGCAAAGCCGCTTTGGCAAAAGCTTGGCGTGCGGCATCCAAATTGGCCGCTTGGCGCGCCACCAATATCGGTTGTGCGCCTTCTTGCGCAAAGTTCAAAGCGATGCTCAAACCGATGCCCCTTGAGCCACCGGTGATCAATACTTTTTTTCCATTCAGTTGCAAATCCATGGGGTCAGACCTTTCTGTGTTCAAGATTGTGGCGCAGGCACCTGCGAGGTGTACCAGGCGGCCATGTCGGCCCCCTTCATGAAGCACACGTTGGGCGTGGCCAACAACAAATCCAGCATGCGCTCAAGGCTTTCAAATCGATGAGGCACACCAATCAAATGGGGGTGCAAGCCGATCGCCAACACCCTGGGTTGGGTTTGTGCTTCTCGCTGGAACAAGCGCAAGGTGTTCTCCAAACGCATGTACATCTCATTCGAGCTGTGGCGCTCGACCGCATAAATGATCGAGTCATTGATCTCTAGGTTGTAGGGCAATGACAGCAAAGGGCCTTGGGCCGTGGTCATCCAGCGTGGCACATCATCGACCACCCAATCAAACACATACTCGACGCCTTGGCGTTTCAAAATTTCAGGCGTCTGATGAGACTCTCGCAAGCCCGGGCTGAGCCAACCCTTGGGACGCTGCCCGGTGAACGACTCGATCATCTGCAAGCTGTTGGCAATCAGCTCTTCTTCGCCCTCGACATGGTTCAAGGCCCTTTGATGCACGCCATGCCCAATGAACTCCCATCCTGCGGCGTGCATGGCTTCGGCGGCACGAGGGTAGGCGTGGATGACCCCGGCATTGAAGCTGGTCGAGGCTGGCAAGCCACGGCTTTGAATGGCTCGGATGATGCGGGGCAAACCAGCCCTCATGCCGTAGTCGGCCCAACTGAAGTTGGGCACATCGGGCACAGTCTCTTTGCCATGCGGTGGCGTCAAAATGGTGCGCGGCATGGCGACATCGAATTGCCAATGCTCGACATTGACCACCAAATGCACCAAGATCGCTCCAGCCGGTGGCGGCTTGAGCTGCGGGCCTTCGTCTGAGAATAAATACGGGATGCGTGGATTGGCCATGTTGGGGCTGCTTGCGTCAAAACACAAATGATAGACCGATTAACAAGCCTTTGCATCGACCATCCGGGTCACCAGGTGATCGTTTGGGGGTTTGCACCAAGTGGGCGGACAGCACAAGCTGGTCGCTGTTGAATTAAACTTGAATGTCTCATGAGGTCATTGATTGACCGATTTGATTCTGTGCCCATCTTGGTTGAAGATGGCGTTTTGATGGAGAGTACTTGAAATGAAATTGCTACGACACTTGAGCGCAGGCCTGCTGGCCATGTGCGCCTGGTTGCCCACCAGCTGGGCCATTGGCCCCATGCCCAGCCCCATGCCCAACAAAGAAGTGCTGACCATAGGCTATGTCAAGGTGGGACAACTCTCACCTTTGCAGTTGGTCGAAGAAGACCTGAAAAAGATGAACATCGAGGTCAAGCGTGCCGAGTTCGTGCGCTATGCCGATGCCCGCACTTCGTTGTTGTCCAATTCGGTCGACGTCTCTGCCGTTGGCCCGGCCGATCTGGCCATTGCCGCCAGCCAAGGCAGCAAAAACATCGTCGGCTTGACCGGTGTGGCCACCTCGCCCAAGTACCTGGTGGTGCGCAAGGGTGTGACCATCGACAGCTGGGACGACCTCAAGGGCAAGAAGATCGCCGTGGCTCCAGGCTCGGCCGTGTGGTTTGCCTGGGCCATGACCTTGGTAGAAAACAACATCCCTTACAACAGCTTCAATGCCGTCAACATCCAAGGGGGGGGCACCGCCTTTGTCCAAGCCCTCAAACGTGGCGACATCGATGCCATGCTGAGCTGGGAGCCTTTTGAATCGCAGGTGGTGGCCGATGGCACTGCCTACTTTGCCACCAAATTGGTGGATTACAGCAAATCCAAGGCCGTGGGCTCCGAGTTGGGCTTGTTGGCCGCATCTGGCGAGGCCTATGCCAAACGCCGCGAGGTGATCCGGCGCTTTTTGTGGGCTTACTTGAATGCCGAGGCCAAATTGGCCGCCGACAGCAACGCCTACGTCAACGCGTACTCGCAATTCACGGGGCTGCCCCTTGAGGTGACCCGCGAGTCGCACAAGCTGATCAAGCTGGGTGGCATTTTGGATCGCGCCCAAGTGACCCGTTTGGCCGAGGCCGCATACAAGCAAGGTGTCATCAAGACCGATGTCACCAAAGAAGCGGCTGATTTGTACGACGACAGCTTGGCCAAAGAGATTCGCGGACGCTGAAAGCACAACCGCCCTGCCCTCATGCCCCGCAGATGCGGGGCATTTTTTTTCAGTGTGAGCGGATGGTTTTGAGGATCTGCCGCTTCATCTCATTGAACTCGGGCGTGGTGGTCATCTCGATGGTGCGGGGCCTGGGCAGATGGGTCTCAAGCAAAGTCTCCATGCGCCCTGGTCGAGCCGACATGACGTGGATTTTGTCGGCCAAGAACAAAGCTTCATCGATGTCGTGGGTGACAAAGATGATGGTGGGCTTGAGCCTATCCCACACCGACAGCAGCAACTCTTGCATGGTCAAGCGGGTTTGCGCATCCAATGCCCCAAAGGGCTCATCCATCAGCAAAATCTTGGACCCCAAGGTCAGCACTCGGGCAATGCCGACGCGTTGACGCATGCCACCCGAGAGCTGAATCGGCAAGTGATTTCTGAAATCTCTCAATCCAGTGATTTGCAACATCTCTTCGGCGCGTGCTTCGTATTCAGACGGGGCCAGGCCCTGTGCCTTGGGGCCAAAAACGATGTTTTCCCAAACGGTCAACCAGGGAAAAAGTGCAGCCTCTTGAAACACCACGCCTCGATCGGGGCCGGGTGCGTGCACCGCTTGCCCGCCCACGTTCAGATGACCTGATGTGGGTTGCTCAAAACTGGCAATGATGTTGAGCAAGGTCGACTTGCCGCAACCCGATGGCCCCAGCAAGGCGACAAAGTCGCCCGGCTCGAACTGGACGCTGATGTTCTCAAGGGCATGCACGGGCGGTGAGCCCGGGTAGATCTTGAAGAGTTGATCGATTTGAATGTGTGACATGTTCAAGTTCAGTGATCAATGGTTTTGCAACAGACGCCATTTCAGAACATGACGCTCGATCCAGATGATCAGTCGGTCGCTTAAAAAGCCCATCAGGCCAATCGAGGCCATGTCGGCAAACACGATGTCCATGCGGCCCACGTAGTAGGCGTCCCACAAGACATAACCCAAGCCCGATTTGACGGCCACCATTTCAGCAGCCACCACGGCCGTCCAAGAAATGCCCAAACCGATGCGCATGCCAGTGAAGATGCTGGGCAATGCCGCCGGAAACACCACCCGCCTGAGCAACACCCAGGGGCTTGCACCCATCATTCGGGCCGCACGCACCAGGTTTTTATCGACGTCGCGCGCACCTTGTGTGGCGTTGACCACGATGGCAAAAAAGCCACCCAAAAAGATCAGCGAAATCGACCCCATGTTGGTGATGCCAAAGGCGGCAATCGAAAACGGCAGCCAGGCCGTGATGGGGATGGGCCTGAACACCTGAATCATGGGGTCCAACAACTGCGACAGGCGCTTGCTCCAACCGATCATCAGCCCCAAGGGAATGGCGATCACCATGGACAACACAAAACCAGCGATCACACGGGTGCCCGAATACTCCACGTTGGCCCACCAAGTGCCCAAATAAGGATTCAGGCTCAGGCCCGTGGCCTGTCCAAACATCCACTCATGCCAGGCCAACAACACCAGGCTGGGGCTGGGCAACATGGCCTGCATGCCAGGTCGGCTGCCCACGATCTGCCATGCCACCAACAAGACGATGGGAATGATCAAACTCAATGCGCTTTTGTTTTTCACTCAAACACCTTGTCTAAAAGCCAACGATAGGACTGAAGCAAAAATCAGTCCACCTCGACCGTTTTGAAGTCGGCCGGCAAAATGATCTCGACCATTTCGCAATCGGGCGAGTAATCCAACACGGTGTGGCGAATGCCTGGGGGTTGAATCCAGCACGAGCCAGCGGTCATCTTGACTTTGCCGTAGCCCTCGTATTCGCCCACCATCCAGCCTTTGAGGAAGTAAATCATCTGAAACTGAACACCGTGGTAATGCGGGATGGACACCACTTTGGGGTCGCACTTGCCCTTGAGCCGAATGACATGGGCTTGCACCGCACCCGCGGTCGCCTTTTCGACCCCCAAGTCACGGTACTGGGCATACGAGCGCAGGCCGGCTTTGAAGACGCCGTCCTTGAGGTGGCTGACCATGAATTGCTGTGGGCCCCAATGGATCTTGGGTGGTTTGCCGGGTTTGGCGTTGGCCTTTTTTCCAGGGGCAGCCTTGGCCTTGGGTGCAGCCTTGGCCTTGGGTGCAGCTTTGGCCTTGGGTGCAGCTTTAGCTTGGG
>CAWUNN010000108.1:0-6473 GCA_963923185.1 uncultured Limnohabitans sp.
CGCTAGTACCTGAAACTAGTGCGTCTACCAATTCCGCCACCTGGGCATCTCAGGAAAAGAAGGATATTGTATCAAAAAATTGAATGCCACCAACGTTGTGTTGGAAGAATTCGAAGGCACGGTATTGGGCCACAGAGATGGTCATGGGTTTGTGCAACGTGACCATGGTGGGGTCGATGTTTATCTGCCACCCAATGAAATGCGTGCGGTGCTGCATCGCGATCGAGTTCGTGCTCGAATCACTCGAATGGACCATCGGGGCAGGGCCGAATGCAAAGTCATTGAGATCATTGAGCGCCCCAAACACCCCATCATTGGACGCTTGTTGTTGGAGGGCGGCATTTGGTTGGTGGCCCCCGAGGACAAGCGTTATGGCCAAGACATCCTCATTCCCAAAACGGCCACGGGACAAGCCTTGGCTGGTCAAGTGGTGGTGGTCGATTTGACCGAGCCCCCCAGCTTGTATGGCCAACCGGTGGGTCGCATCACCGAAGTGCTGGGCGAAGTCGATGACCCTGGCATGGAGATCGAAATTGCGGTGCGCAAATATGGCGTGCCCCACGAGTTTTCTGATGCGTGTCTGAGTCAGGCCAAGGCCTTGCCCGACAAAGTCAAACCCGCGGACTTGAAGGGCCGGGTTGATTTGCGAGATGTACCGCTGGTCACCATCGATGGTGAGGACGCGCGCGATTTCGATGACGCAGTTTATTGTGAGCCCGCCAAGGTGGGGCGTCGTCAGGGTTGGCGCATGTTGGTGGCCATTGCCGATGTCAGCCATTATGTCGAGTCGGGTTCAGGCATTGATGTCGATGCGTTCGATCGCGCCACCAGTGTTTATTTCCCCAGGCGTGTGATCCCCATGCTGCCGGAAAAACTCTCTAACGGTTTGTGCTCACTCAACCCAGAGGTGGATCGACTGTGCATGGTCTGTGACATGTTGATCGATGCACAAGGCCAAGTCACTGCTTATCAGTTTTATCCGGCAGTCATGCACAGCCATGCCCGTTTCACCTACACCGAGGTCGCTGCGATATTGTCCAATACCCGTGGTCCTCAGGCCAAAGCCAGGACCGAGCGGGTGCAAGATTTGATCAACCTGCATGATGTGTACCGAGCCTTGTTGGCCTCGCGCCAGCGGCGCGGCGCCATGGATTTTGAGACAACCGAAACACAGATCGTGTGCGACGAGAATGGACGCATTGAAAAAATCGTGCCGCGCGTGCGCAACGATGCCCATCGACTGATTGAAGAGGCGATGTTGGCCGCCAACTGCTGCAGCGCCGATTTCATCTTGCAAGCCAAACATCCGGGGCTTTTCAGGGTGCACGAAGGCCCGACCCCTGAAAAGCTGGAGTTGCTGCGCAATTACCTCAAAGCGTTGGGGTTGAACCTGTCGGTCAGTGACGATCCGCAACCCGCTGAGTTTCAGGCCATCGCCAAAGCCACCGAGGGCCGAGCCGATGTCCAGCAAATACACACCATGTTGTTGCGCTCGATGCAGCAAGCCATCTACACCCCGCACAACAGCGGGCATTTTGGTTTGGCTTTTGAAGCCTACACCCATTTCACCAGCCCGATCCGGCGATACCCTGATTTGCTGGTGCATCGGGTCATCAAGGCCATCTTGGCTGAAAAGAAATACGAGTTGCCCAACTTGCCCATGCCAGGTGAAGCGCATGCCAAACTCTCCAGAAGGTTGGCCCAGCGTGGCCGTGCCAGCGCCACCCCAACGGTCAAGGGCAAAGGTGCCGCGTCCCTGGCCCAATGGGAGGCGGCAGGTTTGCATTGCAGTGCCAACGAGCGCCGTGCCGACGAGGCGAGCAAAGATGTCGAAGCTTGGTTGAAGTGCAAGTTCATGCGCGATCACCTGGGAGAAGAGTACAGCGGCGTGGTCAGCTCGGCCACCTCGTTCGGCTTGTTTGTCACCTTGGACAGCTTGTATGTGGAGGGCTTGATTCACATCACCGAGCTCGGTGGCGAGTACTTTCGCTTTGATGAGGTTCGACAAGAGCTGCGCGGTGAGCGCACAGGCATTCGTTATGCCATTGGCACTCGGGTTCGAATTCAAGTCAGTCGGGTGGACCTCGATGGCCGAAAAATTGATTTCAGATTGGTGCCCGATGGCGTCGAGCGTGCAACCCGAGGTCCCAGAGATCGTCGTGCCGAGCGAGCTGATGGCCGAGACCATTTGACGGTCAAATCCAAAACCAAGTCCAAAATCAGAGGCAAAGCCAACACCAAGGGCAATGCCAAGGGCAACACCCAAACCCAGGCCACTTCCAGCGATCCGTCAGAGGCTTTGAGGCCTTCGCCCATTCAGGCCCTGAAGTCAGCTGTCAAAAAGGCGGCGGCCAGCAAAAAAACCAAATCCAAAAAAGGGCGTCGTTGATTCCCTCAACCGCTCTTTGACCTATCCATGACACAAAGGAGAACACAGACATGAACAATTCAAACAAAGTGGCCATCGTCACCGGCGCCGGCTCTGGCATTGGCCAAGCGGCTGCGCTGGCTTTGTTGGGCGATGGTTGGAAGGTGGTGCTGGCAGGTCGACGCGCCGAGGCCCTGCAAGAAACCGTTCAGTTGGCCGGTGCAGGTGCATCTGTCATGGCGGTGCCCACCGACGTCACCCACCCCGACTCGGTACGCGCTTTGTTTGACCAAGCTGTGAAGCAGCATGGGCGAGTCGATTTGTTGTTCAACAACGCTGGCATCGGTGCGCCGGCCATTCCCTTGGAAGAACTCAGCATCGAGCAATGGAAGGCCGTGGTGGACACCAACTTGAATGGCATGTTCTACGGCATTCAAAATGCTTTCAGGGTCATGAAGGATCAAAACCCCCGTGGTGGTCGCATCATCAACAACGGCTCGATTTCTGCCACCACCCCGCGACCTCATTCGATTGCTTATACGTCGACCAAGCATGCGGTGTCGGGTTTGACCAAAGCCGCATCACTGGATGGCCGTCGCTACGACATTGCCGTGGGCCAGATCGATGTCGGCAACGCCGGCACGCCACTGGCCAATCGCATGGCCAAGGGCGTGTTGCAGGCCAATGGTGAGACCAAACCCGAACCCTTGATGGACGTGACCATTGTGGGGCAATCGGTGCTGTACATGGCCAATTTACCCCTGGAGGCCAATGTGATGTTTCACACCGTCATGGCCACCAAGATGCCGTTTGCTGGACGCGGTTAAATCCCCATCCGGGCCAGGCAGAGGTCGGCACGTTCCGTACAAGGGGGGCACATCAGCCCATGGGCTCAAAAGGGTGTGCTACAATCTCATGGTTGAGCCCAATGTCGGGCTTGATGAATCGCTTTTCGGCTCATTCAAGGTGTGACCCCCTATGTGGGTCATTCGAGCCGAATTTTAGACCCAACCTTTGGAGAACTTCATGTCTACTACCATGCGTGAAATGCTGGAAGCCGGCGTCCATTTCGGCCACCAGACCCGTTTTTGGAACCCCAAGATGGCCCCGTTCATTTTCGGCCATCGCAACAAAATTCACATTGTCAACCTTGAGAAAACATTGCCCATGTATCTCGAGGCGACCAAGTTTGTGCGCCAGTTGGCTGCCAACCGTGGCACCGTGTTGATGGTGGGCACCAAACGTCAAGCCCGTGAAATCGTGGCCGCCGAGGCTCAGCGCGCGGGCGTCCCCTTCGTTGACCAACGTTGGTTGGGCGGCATGTTGACCAACTTCAAAACCGTCAAGACCTCCATCAAGCGTCTGAAAGACATGAAGGCCCAGCTCGAGGCGGGCTTGGACAGCATGAGCAAAAAAGAGCAACTCATGTTCAGCCGTGAACTTGAGAAGCTGGAAAAAGACATCGGTGGCATCCAAGACATGAACACCTTGCCCGATGCCATTTTTGTGATCGACGTGGGCTACCACAAGATCGCGATTGCCGAAGCACGCAAGCTGGGCATTCCGTTGATTGGCGTGGTCGACACCAACCACTCACCCGAAGGCATCGACTATGTCATTCCGGGCAACGACGATTCTTCCAAAGCCGTCACTTTGTATGCGCGTGGCATTGCCGACGCCATCCTGGAAGGCCGTGCCAACGCGGTGACCGAAGTGGTCAAAGCCACCGCCGAAGCAGATGACGAATTTGTCGAAGTCGAGGACGGCGCAGCCGCCTGATCAGCCCAACTGCCCATGGCCTCTGATGGGGCCAGGCTCAAGGGGCTGGTGACAGCCCCTTTTTATTGAACCCATTCACCCCTAACCACCCAATTCACGGAGTAATTCATGCCCGCTATCACCGCAAGCATGGTCGCCGAACTGCGCGCCAAGACCGATGCCCCCATGATGGAATGCAAAAAAGCACTGACCGAAGCCGATGGCGACATGGCCAAAGCCGAAGAGTTGCTGCGCGTCAAACTGGGCAGCAAAGCCGGCAAAGCGGCTGCCCGCGTGACGGCCGAAGGTGTGGTCAGCAGCTTCATCAGCGGCAAAACCGGTGCCCTGATCGAAGTCAATTGCGAAACCGACTTCGTCACCAAAAACGACAGTTTCATCGCCTTGGCCAAAGCCACCGCCGAGCTGGTGGTTCGGCACAACCCTGCTGATTTGGCCGCTTTGGGCGCTTTGGCTTACAGCCAAGACGGTTTTGGACCCACGTTGGAAGATGTGCGCAAGGGCCTGATCGGCAAAATCGGTGAGAACATGAGTTTTCGCCGCTTCAAGCGTTTTGATGGCGCCAACGGTTTGACCTCGTATTTGCATGGCACCCGCATTGGCGTGGTGGTTGAGTTTGATGGCGATGAGACCGCCGCGCGCGATGTGGCCATGCACGTGGCGGCCATGAAACCCGTGGCTTTGACCTCGGCCGAGGTCCCCTCTGAGCTGATCGAAAAAGAGCGTTCGGTGGCCGCTGCCAAAGCCGCCGAATCGGGCAAACCTGCTGACATCGTCGCCAAAATGATCGATGGTTCAGTTCAAAAGTACCTCAAAGAGGTGTCTTTGTTCAATCAGCCGTTTGTCAAAAACGACAAGCAGACGGTCGAGCAAATGCTCAAAGCCGCCAACACCCAGATCAAATCATTCACCTTGTATGTGGTGGGCGAGGGGATCGAGAAGAAGGTCGACGATTTTGCCGCCGAAGTGGCCGCCCAGGTGGCCGCCGCCAAGCAAGCCGGCTGATTCCAAAAAGGGGGCTTCGGTCCCTTTTTTTTCGTCAAACTGAAGCTACACTCGACCCACAAAGGAGAACCATCAAATGACCGTCAGCCGCCCAGCCCATCAGCGAATTTTGCTCAAGCTGTCCGGTGAGGCCTTGATGGGCGAAGACGCCTTTGGCATCAACCGGGCCACCATCGTGCGCATGGTCGATGAAGTGGCCGAAGTCACCCGTTTGGGGGTGCAGGTGGCGGTGGTCATTGGTGGTGGCAATATTTTCAGGGGCGTTGCAGGGGGTTCAGTGGGCATGGATCGAGCCACCGCCGACTACATGGGCATGCTGGCCACCGTGATGAACGCATTGGCCTTGGCCGACACCATGAACAAGGCTGGCTTGACGGCCAGGGTCATGTCGGCCATTGGCATCGAGCAAGTGGTTGAGCCCTATGTCCGTCCCAAAGCATTGCAATACCTTGAAGAGGGCAAAGTGGTGATTTTTGCCGCCGGCACGGGCAATCCATTTTTCACCACCGACACCGCGGCCGCCTTGCGTGGCGCTGAGATCGGAGCCGAACTGGTGCTGAAGGCCACCAAGGTGGACGGTGTGTACAGTGCCGATCCCAAAAAAGATCCCAAAGCCACGCGCTACGCCAAAATCAGCTTTGATGACGCCATCAACCAGAATCTGGGGATCATGGATGCCACTGCGTTTGCCTTGTGCCGTGATCAAAAATTGCCCATCAAAGTGTTCTCCATTTTCAAGAACGGCGCTCTCAAGCGCGTTGTCATGGGAGAGGACGAGGGCACCCTCGTTTATGCCTGACTTTTCATTCATTCAATGAGTTGACCATGAGCATTGCCGACATCAAAAAAAATGCAGAAGCCAAAATGGCCCAGTCCATCACGGCCCTGAATGGCCATCTGAGCAAAATCCGCACCGGACGAGCCAACCCGGCTTTGCTGGACACGGTGGTGGTGGATTATTACGGCACCCCTACCCCCATCAACCAAGTCGCCAATGTGGCCTTGCTCGATGCCCGAACCATCAGTGTGCAGCCCTGGGAAAAGGGCATGGGTGCCAAAATTGAAAAAGCCATTCGCGACAGCGATTTGGGTTTGAATCCGGCGGCCATGGGTGATTTGATCCGTGTGCCGATGCCACCCATGACCGAAGAGCGTCGAAAAGAGTTGACCAAGGTGGTGCGTTCTGAGGGTGAAAACGCCAAGGTGGCGGTGCGCAACTTGCGCCGAGATGCCAACGAGGCAGTCAAAAAATTGGTCAAGGACAAGTTGGCCTCGGAAGACGACCAAAAGCGTGCCGAAGCCGATATCCAAAAAACCACCGACA
>CAWUNN010000109.1:0-6424 GCA_963923185.1 uncultured Limnohabitans sp.
ACATGATCTTGGGCTCGTGCATCACCACAGTGGCCGCCGCCATGGTGGACATTGCGGCAGAAGCCAACACGGTGCAATTGGCAGGCACGCCAGTGGGTGTGCCCGCAGGGAAAGACAAGTGGCTGTTCAGATTGCCTCAATCGAACAGCGTCATTGGCTACGCCATGGTCGAGCACATGAAAAAGCAAGGCATCAAAACCTTGGGGTTTTTGGGCTACACCGATGCCTATGGTGAGCAGTGGCTGAAAGAGGTCACCCCTTTGATAGACAAAGCAGGCATCAAAATGGTGGCCGTTGAGCGCTTTGCTCGCACCGACACCAGCGTGACGCCTCAAGCCCTGAAATTGGTGGCCGCCAATCCAGATGCCATGCTGGTGGTGGCTTCAGGTTCAGGCGCTGCCATGCCTGAATTGGGATTGGTCGATCGAGGCTACAAGGGCAAGATTTATCAAACCCATGCTGCCGCCACCATGGACCTGATGCGGGTGGGCGGTAAAGCCGTGGAAGGCACGTTTGTCTCGGCAGGTCCGGTGATCGTCCCAGACCAATTGCCTGACAGCCATCCCTCGAAAAAGGTGGCTCAAGCCTTTGTCGCGCAATACGATAAAGCCTACGGTGCGGGCAGCCACAACCAGTTCTCTGGTCATGCCTATGACGCACAAATCGCCATCGAAAAAGCCATTCCGATGGCGCTGAAAAAAGCCAAACCAGGCAGCGCTGAATTTCGCACCGCCTTGCGCGATGCATTTGAAACCATGGGGCGAACCATTTTTGCCCATGGTGTGATGAACTGGACACGTGACGATCACTGGGGCTACACCCTAGAGACTGCGGTGGTCTACAAAGTCGTTGACGGCAAATTCAAAGTCGAATAAGCGCTGAACATGGACTTTTCAATTGCCAGCATCTTGGTCCTCGATGGCTTGGCCAACGGGGCCATCTATGCTTTGCTGGGATTGGCCACGGTCTTGGTCTTTGCGGTGACCCGTGTGATTTTCATTCCGCAAGGTGAGTTTGTGGCCTATGGGGCTTTGACTTTGGCTTTGTTCCAAAGTGGAAAAACACCTGGCACGGTCTGGCTGCTCTTGTGCTTGACCGCCTTGGCCACCACGATGGAGTTGGTGCAATCTTTGCGCCAACAACAAGCTTGGCACCAAGTTTGCCGAGCTGGCCTCAAGATGTGCGGGGCCCCAGTGTTGATTGCCTTGATCTCGACATGGGCTGCTCCCAGCCACTGGCCGCTTTGGGCCCAAGCCATTTTGAGCGTGGCCGTGGTCGCTGCATTTGGACCTTTGGTGTACCGAGTGGCTTATCAATCCTTGGAAGCCTCGACGCCGCTGGTGTTGCTGATCGTCTCGGTCGGTGTGCACTTTGCGATGACGGGTCTGGGCTTGTTATTTTTTGGAGCCGAAGGATTTCGCAACCCACCCTTCTGGGAAGACCGCTTTGCCCTCGGGCCCGTCACCTTGAGCGGTCAAACCTTGATCATTTTTGCGTCCACCTTGGCGTTGATCGCCATGCTGTGGTTGTACTTTGAAAAGTCTTTGAATGGAAAGGCCCTGAGAGCCACGGCCATCAATCGAACTGGAGCCAGGCTGATGGGCATTTCAACCCATGCCAGTGGACAATTGACTTTTTTTTGGGCTGCCGCCATCGGTGCACTGTCGGGACTGTTGATTGGCCCCACCACCACGGTGTTTTATGACTCTGGCTTTTTGATCGGACTCAAAGGCTTTGTGGCGGCAGTCATCGCAGGCTTGGCCAGCTACCCAGGGGCCATGTTGGGCGCGCTGTTTGTGGGCATCGTCGAAGCGTTTGGCGCTTTTTGGGCCAGCGCCTTCAAAGAAGTCATCGTCTTCACCCTGATTTTGCCCGTGCTGCTGTTGCGCTCATTGGCTGCGCGACACACCGAAGAGGATCACTGACATGATCGCACCTCGCCTGTGGATGTTGGCGTTGGCCGTTCCCTTGGTGGCGTGCTTGCCGGTGTCTGACTTCTTGATCGTTCAACTCAATCATGTGGCTTTGTACGCCCTGGTCTGCATGGGATTGGTCTTGTTGACCGGCATCGGGGGGTTGACGTCTTTTGGGCAAGCTGCCTTTGTCGGCATTGGGGCTTACAGCAGTGCCTGGCTGACCCTGAACCTGGGCTGGTCGCCTTGGTTGACCCTTTGGGTCGGTCTGGCGTTGACGGCGGTGTGCGCCACCCTGGTGGGCTTGATCACCCTCAGGATGTCTGGCCACTATCTGCCGTTGGCCACCATCGCATGGGGCTTGGCTCTGTACTACCTCATGGGCAACCTAGAAGCCTTGGGCAAGTACGACGGCTTGATTGGCATTCAAAGCTTGTCGATATGGGGCATCGACATCGGTCAAGGCAGGTGGTTCTTCATCTTGTGCTGGAGCCTGGTGGGTGCATGCGTGTGTGCCTTGACACGCTTGTTGGACTCAAGGCCTGGGCGTGCGATGCGAGCCCTTAAAAATGGCTCGCAAATGGCCGAAGCCATGGGCATCCATACCTTTCGCTACAAAGTCAGCCTCTTTTTGATTGCAGCTTTACTGGCATCGGTGTCAGGCTGGTTGTTGGCCCATTTTCAACGCACCGTCAACCCGTCGGCTTTTGGCCTGAAAATGGGCATCGAGTACCTCTTCATGACCGTGATGGGCGGAGTGGGTCATGTCTGGGGGGCGTTGGTCGGTGCAGCCTTGGTCAAATTTTTAGACGATGGACTGCAAACCGCCCTGCCCGCTTGGTTGGGTACCAGCGGCAGTTACGAGGTCATCGTCTTTGGCATCATCTTGGTGCTGGTGCTGAAGTACATGCCCAATGGTTTGTGGTCCTTGGTGGTTCGACCCAAAGTCAGCCGAAGTCAATTGACGATCAGCTCTGATGCCAAGCGTTTGCCCCCCAGAGGCAAGCCAGCTACAGAGCAAGCTGTGCTCGAAGTGTCGAACATTCGCAAACAATTTGGCGGGCTCACGGCTGTCAATGACATCAGCTTTGAGATTGCCAAGGGCGAGATCGTGGGTCTGATCGGTCCCAATGGTGCTGGCAAATCGACCACCTTCAATTTGATCTCTGGCGTTTTGAGCAAAACCAGTGGCAGTGTCCATTTTTTGGGCCAAGAAGTGACCCACTTGCCCAGTCGCGACATCTCGCGCTTGGGGATGGCACGCACTTTTCAACATGTCAAGATGATCGCCGACATGACCGTGCTTGAAAACGTCGCCTTGGGTGCCCATGCAAGAGGTCATCTGGGCATTGTGTCGGCGATGCTGCGCACCAACCAGGCCGAAGAGCAAAGCTTGATGAAGGAAGCCCAAATTCAACTCGAGCGTGTGGGTTTGGGTGATCAGTTGCATGAACTTGCGGGCAGCTTGGCCATGGGGCCCCAAAGGCTGATGGAGATTGCCCGGGCTTTGTGCACTGATCCGGCGCTTCTCTTACTTGATGAACCTGCAGCCGGTTTGCGTCATCAAGAAAAGCAAGCCTTGGCTCAGGTGCTCAGGCAGTTGCGATCGCAAGGCATGAGCATCTTGTTGGTCGAGCACGACATGGACTTGGTCATGGATGCCTGCGACCAATTGGTGGTCATGGAGTTTGGTACCTTGCTCACCCGAGGCACTCCCGCGCAGGTTCAAGCCAATCCTGCGGTCCGCGCGGCCTATTTAGGAACGGATCATTGACATGGCTCAGCCTTTGCTCAAGGTGCAACAACTCCATGCAGGCTATGGCAAAGCCGAGGTCTTGCATGGACTTGATTTTCAGGCTGATTCAGGCAGCGTGATCACCATCATTGGCCCCAATGGGGCCGGCAAATCCACCTTGCTCAACAGCCTGATGGGGGTCTTGCCGAGTCGCGGCAAGATTGAATTCAAAGGTCAATCCATTGAGGGCCTCAGCTTGGAAGAGCGCGTCATGTTGGGCATGGCCTTGGTCCCCGAGAAGCGCGAGCTTTTTGGCACCATGAGCGTACAAGACAACCTTGAGTTGGGTGGCTTCAGGGCCATGCGCATGCGAACTCCCCATTGGCGCGCTCGCATCGACGAGGTCTTTGACCTGTTCCCCAGGCTGAAAGAACGACGCACCCAGTTGGCAGGCACTTTGTCGGGTGGCGAGCGTCAAATGTTGGCCGTGGGTCGGGCGTTGATGTCTCGACCCGAACTGCTGATGCTCGATGAGCCCAGCCTGGGGCTGGCTCCTCTGGTGGTCCGTGATATTTTTTCGATCATTGGAGCGTTGCGCCGCACCGGTGTCACCCTCTTGTTGGTCGAACAAAATGCCCGAGCTGCCTTGGCAGTGGCCGATCATGCCCATGTGTTAGAGATGGGCGAATTCGGCCTGCAAGGGCCAGCTGCCGAATTGGCCCAAGACCCTCAGGTCATTGAAACCTATCTGGGCGCCACCAAAAAATGAGCAATTGAACCCATGAATTACATGCCCCAAACCGATGACATGCACTTTGTATGGGACACCGTCTTGCAAGGGGCCGCCCCTTTGCAGGCATTGCCCACCTTTGCCGAAATCGATGCAGACTTGATGAAACAAGTGCTGGATGAAGCTGCCAAATTTGTGGCCGAAGTCATCTCTCCTCTGAACCAAAACGGAGATGAAATCGGTGCGATTTGGCACGACGGCGAAGTGACCATGCCACCCGGCTTCAAAGAGGCTTACCGTCAATTCTGGCAAGCCGGCTGGCCCGCCCTGTCTGCTCGGCCTGAAGATGGTGGACAAGGTCTGCCTGCCTTGCTCGAGACCATGCTCTATGAAATGCTCAGCGCCGCCAATCACGGTTGGACCATGGCCCCAGGCATTTTGCATGGTGCCTACGAGTGCATCAAACACCATGCCAGTGAAGAAGTCAAAGCCCTTTACCTGAACAAAGTGGCCACAGGCGAGTGGCTGTCCACCATGTGCCTGACCGAGCCCCATGCGGGCAGTGACTTGGGCTTGGTGCGCACCAAGGCTGTCCCCCTGGCCGATGGTCGATTTGAAGTCAGTGGCAACAAAATATTCATCTCAAGTGGCGAACATGACCTGACCGACAACATCGTTCACTTGGTATTGGCACGCTTGCCCGACGCACCACCGGGACCCAAAGGTTTGTCGTTATTTTTGATTCCCAAAATCGATCCCAACGGCGTGCGCTTACCGGTGTACTGCGATCGCATCGAAGAAAAAATGGGACTTCACGGCAGCCCCACCTGTGCGATGCGTTTTGAGCAAGCACCTGGGTGGATGGTGGGCGAGCCCGGTAAAGGATTGGCCGCCATGTTCTTGATGATGAATTCGGCCCGATTGCACGTCGCCATGCAAGGCATTGGATTGCTGGATGCGGCACTGCAAAAAGCCAGCGCTTATGCCCACGAACGTCGCCAAATGCGTGCCCCTGGTGTCGCACGCAGTGGGCACGAGGCTGACCTGATCATTGAACACCCCGCCATCCAACGCATCTTGGATACCCAATGGGCATGGGTATCAGCAGGTCGCTGGTTGGCCTATCGCACGGGCATCGAATTGGACCGTGCCAAATTTTCATTGCAAACCCAAGATGCCTTGGCTGCACAGCAATGGTGCGCCCTGGCGACTCCGGTCCTCAAATCCATCTTCACTCAACAGGCTTTTGAAGGCAGCAGCCAATGCCTGCAAGTCTTGGGCGGCCATGGCTATGTGCGTGAATGGGGCATTGAGCAACATGTCCGGGACGCCCGAATCACCATGATTTATGAAGGCACCAACGAGATTCAAGCCATCGATTTGCTGCAACGCAAGGTGCTGGTCGACGGAGGACATGCCTTGCGCCAGTGGATGTCGCGCGAGCTGCAGACACTTCATCAAGACCATGAATCGCTGCAACACAAAGCAGATGTCTGGTGGAAATTGACCGAACGCATCGCCAAAGTCAACGACCACCCTCGCCTGAGCTTTGAATTGGCCGACGACTATTTGCGCGGTCTGGGGTTGTGGATGCTTGAATTGGCCTGGCTCCACCTCAGTGCCTCATTGCACCATCTGCCCGAGCCCAACCGATCCAAGTGGCAGGCTGGCGCACGCGCCTTCAAACGTTGGGTCATGCCAGAATGGGACATGCGAGTGAGCATCATGCTCGATGCCTTGGATGCCATCCAGCCAGTGGAGGCCAATTGAGCAAAAACAAGATCGACACCCGTTACCTGGAACAATTGCTGGGTTACAACGCCCGACGCGCGGCCTTGGTCATCATCGAGCGCTTCATCCAAGAGATGGCCCCATTTGATTTGCGTCCGGTTGATTTTTCGGTCATGTCGGTGATTTTGCACAACCCTGGTGTCACCTCGAGACAATTGTGTGCCACCCTGTCGATCTTGCCCCCCAACTTAGTTGGATTGATCAAAACCCTTGAGCAACGCGGCCTGATTGAACGCCAACCGCACCCCAGCGATG
>CAWUNN010000110.1:0-6422 GCA_963923185.1 uncultured Limnohabitans sp.
GTCCCAAGTGGTGGTCGCGGTGCCCGAAGGTGCGCCTGCACCCGATGTCTCCACCGAATCTGCTTTGCGCCAAGCCGTCATCCAAGCACCCACGCTGGGCATCTCGACTGGCCCATCGGGCACCTTTGTCGAAAAAATGATTCGCGGCTGGGGTTTGAGTGAGTTGCTTGAGCAACGCCAGGTCAAGCCCCCCCCTGGCACGCCAGTGGGCCAACTGATGGCACGAGGCCAAGTGGCGCTGGGCTTTCAGCAGCGCAGCGAAATGGTCGGTTTGCAAGGCGTCAAGGTGCTGGGGCCGTTGCCCGAGCCCGTGTCTTTCACCACTGTTTTTTCAGCGGGCATCCCCATGGCCATCACCCCCGATCACCCACACCGACCCGAGGTCGAGCGCTTTTTGAGCTTTTTGACTTCACCCTCGACCTCTGATTTCAAACTTCAACACGGCATGTCCGCACTGTCATGAGCACCCAGCAACCTCTCATCATCGATGTCCACGGTCACTACACCACCGCCCCCAAGGCGCTGGAGAATTGGCGCAATCAACAAATCGCTGGCATCAAAGACCCGGCCTTGATGCCCAAAGTGGCCGATTTGAAGATCAGCGACGATGAGTTGCGTGAGTCCATCGAGCTCAATCAGCTGGCCAAGATGAAAGAGCGAGGCAGCGACATCACCATCTTCAGTCCAAGGGCTTCTTTCATGGCCCATCACATCGGTGACTTTCAGGTGTCCTCGACTTGGGCCGCCATTTGCAACGAGTTGTGTCATCGGGTCTCTCAGCTCTTCCCCAACCATTTCATCGGTGCGGCCATGTTGCCGCAATCGCCCGGTGTCGACCCCAAAACCTGCATCCCCGAATTGGAAAAATGCGTCAAGGAATACGGTTTTGTGGGCATCAACCTCAACCCAGACCCTTCAGGGGGGCACTGGACCAGCCCGCCCTTGACCGACCGCCACTGGTATCCCATTTACGAAAAGATGGTCGAGTACGACATCCCAGCCATGGTCCATGTGTCGACCAGTTGCAACGACTGCTTTCACACCACGGGCGCACATTACTTGAACGCCGACACCACCGCCTTCATGCAGTGCATTCAAGGCGATTTGTTCAAAGACTTCCCCACCTTGAAATTTTTGATTCCCCATGGAGGTGGCGCCGTGCCCTACCACTGGGGTCGTTTCCGCGGTCTGGCGCAAGAGATGAAAAAACCGTTGTTGCAAGACCACTTGCTCAACAACATCTTCTTTGACACCTGTGTCTACCACCAACCTGGCATCGACCTGCTGACCAAAGTCATTCCGGTTGAAAACATCTTGTTTGCCTCAGAAATGATCGGTGCTGTGCGTGGCATCGACCCCGAAACCGGGCATTACTACGACGACACCAAGCGCTATGTGCAAGCCACTCCCCATCTGACCGAGGCCCAACGCCACCTGGTCTTTGAAGGCAATGCACGCCGCGTCTTCTCTCGCCTGGATGCCCGCTTGAAGGCCCAAGGCCGAAATTAATTGGGGTCAGACCCCAATTAATCGTCTCGTTTTCGCCACATTTAATTGGGGTCTGACCCCAATTGTTTCAAAGGAAGTTGATCATGTTTGAATTGGGTGTTGTGTACCGAAACATTCAGCGCACGCCGTTGGGCACGGCGCAAGCGATGGCTTCTTTGGGCTCGGCCACGGTGCACGAGGCCATGGGGCGCGTGGGTTTGATGAAGCCTTATATGCGGCCCATTTACAGTGGCGCTCAAATCGCAGGGCCGGCGGTCACGGTGTTGTTGCAGCCGGGTGACAACTGGATGCTGCATGTGGTGGCCGAGCAAATTCAGCCTGGCGATGTGGTGGTGGCGGCCGTGACGGCCGATTGCACCGATGGCTATTTTGGTGATTTGCTGGCGACATCGTTCAAGGCGCGTGGTGCGGTGGGTTTGATCATCGAGGCCGGGGTGCGTGATGTGCGCGTGCTCACTGAGATGGGATTCCCGGTGTGGAGCAAAGCCATCAGCAGCAAAGGCACGGTCAAAGCCACCTTGGGATCGGTCAACATCCCGGTGGTGGTGGCTGGCATGAGTGTCACGCCAGGCGATGTGATCGTGGCCGATGACGATGGCATCGTGTGCGTGCCGCGTGCCATGGCCGAAACCACCTTGAAAGCGGCTCAAGCCAGAGAAGCCAACGAGGGTGAGAAACGGGCCAAATTGGCCTCGGGCGTGTTGGGCCTGGACATGTACCACATGCGTGAACCCTTGGCCAAAATGGGTTTGAAATACATCGATTGAAGGCGAGGACCTCAATGAAGCAGCATCGCATCGTGGCAATGGGGCGTCACGTGGCCCACTTGGGTCCGCGCTGGACATGGATCACGCCAGGGCTGGCGCACAAGGGACGGCGCGCGATGCTGGCCATGTGGGCCGCTGTGGGTTGCTGCACCATCAGTCCCATGGCCATGGCGCAGTGGAATGCCAGCAAGCCGATCAAGTTGGTGGTGGGCTATGCGCCGGGTGGGGCGGTGGACATTTTGGCGCGCAACGTGGCCCAAAGTCTTTCTGGCAGTTTGGGGCAACCCGTGCTGGTGGACAACAAGCCGGGTGCGGGCACCAACATCGCCACCAAGGCGGTGATTGCCGCAGAGCCCGATGGGCACACTTTGTTGATGGCGTCCAACGCATTGGCGGCCAACATGTCGCTGTACCAACCGCCCCCCTATGATGCTTTGAGAGACCTCAAGCCTGTGGCGTTGGTGGCGCGCATTCCAGTGGTGATTGCTGCCTACCCCGGTGTGCCTTACGCCAATTTGAAGCAGATGATCGAGGCGGCCAAAGCCCAACCCAATGCCATCGCCTATGGCACTGCCGGCAATGGATCGACCCCGCACATGGCATTGGAGTTGTTTGAACGCTTGGCGGGGATTCGTTTGCAGCACGTTCCCTACAAAGGCGGTGCCCCTGCCATCACCGATGTGATCGGGGGGCAATTGCCTTTGGTGGCGGTCAATGCGCTCGAGGCGATGCCTCATGTGCGCACGGGCAAGCTCAAACTGATGGCCGTGCTCAGTGCCCAGCGCAGCACCGATTTTCCTGAAGTGCCGACTGTCGCCGAGTCAGGTTTTGCAGGTTTTGAGGCTTCGGTGTGGTACGGCCTGATGGCGCCTGCGCAGACCCCCCAAGCGGTGCTGACCAAGTTGCATGAGCAAGTGCAAAAGGCTTTGGCCACCAAAGACTTGAAAGAGCGCATCACCTCAGTGGGCGGTCAGGTGGCGCCAGGCTCTGCCGATTCATTTGCGCAACTCATTCAATCTGAGGCCCAGCGTTATGCACGCTTGGTGCGCGAAGCCCAAATCAAACCCGATTAAAAGGACCCGAGATGAATTTTGAAAAGACACCTGGCTGGTTGGATTGGTACGCTGGTCCCAGTCAACCCCGTTTCAAATTGCCTGCGGGCAGTGTGGATGCACATTGCCATGTGTTTGGACCGGGCGCTCAATTTCCGTTTGCCCCCGAGCGCAAGTACACCCCTTGCGACGCCTCGAAGACCCAGTTGTTTGCCTTGCGTGACCATTTGGGTTTTTCGCGCAACGTCATTGTGCAAGCGACCTGCCATGGCGCCGACAACCGGGCCATGGCCGATGCCTGCCTGAGCTCGGGCGGCAAAGCCCGTGGCGTGGCCACCGTGCGTCGAAGCGTGACGGATGACGAGTTGCATCAATTGCATGCGGCAGGGGTGCGTGGGGTGCGTTTCAACTTCGTCAAAAGGCTGGTGGATTTCACACCCAAAGACGAATTGATGGAGATTGCGGCGCGCATCGCCAAGTTGGGTTGGCATGTGGTCATTTATTTTGAAGCCGTCGATTTGCCCGAGTTATGGGACTTTTTCACCAGTCTGCCCACCACCGTGGTGGTCGATCACATGGGGCGTCCCGATGTGTCCAAGCCCGTCGATGGACCCGAGTTTGAATTGTTTGTCAAATTCATGCGTGAGCATCCCAACGTCTGGAGCAAGGTGTCTTGCCCTGAGCGTTTGTCTGTGACCGGCCCCAAAGCACTGGGTGGTGAACAAGCGGCTTACCGCGATGTGGTGCCGTTTGCCCGTCGCATCGTCGAGACCTTTCCAGATCGGGTGTTGTGGGGCACCGATTGGCCCCACCCCAATTTGAAAGACCACATGCCTGACGACGGGTTGCTGGTCGATTTCATCCCTCATGTTGCGCCCACTGCCGAGCTGCAACGCAAATTGCTGGTCGACAATCCCATGCGCTTGTATTGGCCAGAAGAAGTCAACGGATAAGAAAGGAAGCCGTCATGGCGCTGAACAAACCCTATCTGGACATCCCGGGCACCATCATTTTTGATGCCGAACAAAGCCGCAAAGGATATTGGCTGAATCAGTTTTGCATGAGTCTGATGAAAGCCGAGAACCGAACCCGATTCAAGGCCAACGAGCGCGCTTACTTGGATGAGTGGCCCATGAGCGAAGAGCAAAAGCAAGCGGTGATGGCGCGCGATTTGAACTGGTGCATGCGAACCGGTGGCAACATTTATTTTTTGGCCAAGATCGGTGCCACCGATGGCAAGAGTTTTCAGCAGATGGCAGGCTCGATGACTGGCATGACCGAAGAAGAATACCGCGACATGATGATCCAAGGCGGTCGCTCGGTGCAGGGCAACCGCAAAGTGGGCGAAGACGGTGATGCGCAGGCACACCGCCAACCCCAAGGCGCTGCGGGTCAAAAATAAACATCAAGGAATCCTCATGGCTCACATCAGCTCTTCTGTGTATTGTTCTCATGTGCCCGCGATCGGAGCGGCCATGGATTTGAAAAAAACACATGAACCCTATTGGCAAGCTTTGTTCAAGGGGTTTGATTTCTCCAAGCAATGGATCAAAGACAACCCACCCGATGTGGTGTTTTTGGTCTACAACGACCATGCCACGGCCTTCAGTTTGGACATCATCCCCACCTTTGCCATTGGCACGGCCGCCAGCTACCAGCCTGCCGATGAAGGTTGGGGGCCTAGGCCTGTGCCGGTGGTGCACGGTCACCCTGAACTGGCATCTCACATTGCCCAGTCTGTGATTCAAGAGGACTTTGACTTGACCATCGTCAACAAGATGGACGTCGACCACGGCTTGACGGTGCCCCTGTCGTTGATGTGTGGCGAAAAAGACCCGACCCGCGACACTTGGCCCTTCAAGGTGATTCCGTTCGCAGTCAATGTGGTGCAATACCCCGTGCCCAGTGGTCGGCGTTGCTTTCAGTTGGGGCAAGCCATTCGACGTGCTGTCGAATCTTTTGACGAAGACCTGAATGTGCAGATTTGGGGAACCGGTGGCATGAGCCATCAATTGCAAGGCGCGCGCGCCGGTTTGATCAACCGCGAGTGGGACAATGCTTGGTTGGATCAGTTGATTGAAGACCCCGCGGCTTGCGCACAGATGCCCCACATCGACTATGTGCGTGAGGCTGGATCAGAGGGCATCGAGTTGGTGATGTGGTTGATTGCCCGAGGCGCCATGGCCGATGTGGCCGGCGGCCCCAAACCCAAGCTCACCCATCGTTTTTATCATGTGCCTGCCTCGAACACGGCGGTGGGCCATGCCATTTTGGAAAACCATTGAAAGTTCAACCATGAGCAAAACCATCAAAGTCGCCTTGGCGGGCGCAGGAGCCTTTGGCATCAAACACTTGGACGGCATCCGCAACATCGAGGGTGTCGAGGTGATTTCGGTGATTGGCCGCGAATTGGACAAAACCAAAGAAGTCGCCCAAAAATACGGCATTGGACATGTCACCACCGAGTTGGAAGAATCCCTCAAGTTGCCGCAACTCGATGCGGTCATTTTGTGCACCCCGACCCAGATGCACGCCTCGCAAACCGTGGCCTGTCTGAAGGCGGGCAAACACGTTCAAGTTGAAATTCCCTTGTGTGACGTGCTCAAAGAAGGGCAGCAAGTGCTTGACCTGCAAAAGTCCACCGGCTTGGTGGCGATGTGCGGCCACACCCGGCGCTTCAACCCCAGCCACCAGTGGGTGCATCGCAAGATCAAAGCGGGTGAATTCAACATTCAGCAGATGGATGTGCAGACTTATTTTTTCCGTCGCACCAACATGAATGCGCTGGGCCAACCCCGCAGCTGGACCGATCACTTGCTGTGGCACCATGCGGCCCACACAGTGGATTTGTTTGCCTATCAATGTGGCAGCCCGATCGTCAAAGCCCATGCCGTGCAAGGCCCCATCCATCCCAGTTTGGGCATCGCCATGGACATGAGCATTCAACTCAAAGCGGCCAATGGCGCCATTTGTACGTTGTCGTTGTCGTTCAATAACGATGGTCCTTTGGGTACCTTCTTTCGCTACATCGGTGACACGGGCACCTACATCGCTCGATACGATGATTTGTTCAATGGCAAAGAAGAAAAGATCG
>CAWUNN010000111.1:0-6397 GCA_963923185.1 uncultured Limnohabitans sp.
CAGCAAAGGCTTCATTGAGCTCCCACAGATCGATGTCGCTGACTTTCAGGCCCAATCGATCCAGCACCTTGGGCACGGCGAACACGGGACCAATGCCCATCTCGTCGGGCTCACAGCCGGCCACCGCAAAACCCAAAAAGCGTCCCAAGGGCTTCAGACCTTTGCGCTCGGCCAGGGTTTCGTCCATCACGACACACGCCCCTGCACCGTCAGAAAACTGACTGGCGTTGCCAGCCGAAATCGTGCCGCCCGCAATGGCCGGCTTGATGCTGCTGATGCCCTGTGCGGTGGTGCCTTCGCGAGTGCCCTCGTCTTTGCTGATGGTGACCTCTTTGGTGGTCAAGCCCATGATTTTGTCGGCCACACCGGCCATCACCGTGATGGGTGCGATCTCATCGTCAAACTTGCCTGCTGCCTGGGCCGCACAGGCCTTTTGCTGGCTGGCCGCGCCGTATTCGTCCATGGCTTCGCGTCCAATGCCATAGCGCTTGGCGACTTGTTCAGCCGTTTGCAGCATGGGCCAGTAGATTTCGGGTTTGGATTTGAGCAGCCCTGGGTCTTGGAACATGTGGTGATTCATCTCTTGTTGCACGCAAGAGATGCTCTCGACGCCTCCAGCGACATAGGTGTCACCCTCGCCTGCGATGATGCGCTGAGCGGCCATGGCAATGGTCTGCAAGCCCGACGAACAAAATCGGTTGATGGTCACACCACTGGTGGTGATGGGCAAACCCGCGGACAGTGCACACTGGCGGGCAATGTTCCAACCGGTGGCACCCTCAGGGTTGGCACACCCCATCAAGACGTCTTCGACACTGGCCGGGTCGATGCCGGCACGCGCCACAGCGTGGGCAATGGCATGTCCCCCAAGGGTGGCGCCATGGGTCATGTTGAAAGCACCCTTCCAGCTCTTGGCCAAAGGGGTGCGCGCGGTAGAAACGATGACAGCCTTGCTCATGATGGATTCCTTTGCAGTGGGTTCATTTGGTGCTGTTGAAAGTCTGGCCTTCGGCAGCCAACTTGGCCAACAAGGGGGCTGGCTTCCAAAAGTTGGCATCGTCGTGCGGGTTGCGAGCAAATCTTTGCATGGCTTGCACGACATTGAAGAGGCCGAATTGATCGGCATACAGCATGGGGCCGCCACGGTGCACAGGAAAGCCATAGCCCGTGATGTAGACCACATCGATGTCGCTGGCCTTGGAGGCGATGCCCTCTTCCAGAATCAAAGCCGCCTCATTGACCAATGAGAACACCAGGCGTTGCACAATCTCTTCGTCGCTGATTTTTCTGGGTTGAATGCCCAGCGTTTGGCGGTGTTTGGCCACCATGTCCTCGACCAACGCACAGGCAATGGCATCGCGCTTGCCTGGCTTGTAGTCGTACCACCCGGCACCCGTCTTTTGACCATAACGACCCATTTCGCACAACAAGTCTGCGGTCTTGCTGTAACGCAAGTGCGGTTTTTCAATATAGCGGCGCTTTCGAATCGCCCATCCGATGTCGTTGCCTGCCAAATCGCCCATGCGAAATGGTCCCATGGCAAAACCAAATTTTTCGATCGCACGGTCCACTTGCGTGGGTGTGCAACCCTCTTCCAGCAAAAAACCGGCTTGGCGTGAGTACTGCTCGATCATGCGATTGCCAATGAAGCCATCGCACACGCCAGAGACCACTGCGGTCTTTTTGATCTTTTTGGCGATGCCCATCACCGTGGCCATGACATCTTTTCCAGTTTGCGATCCGCGCACCACCTCAAGCAACTTCATGACGTTGGCGGGGCTGAAGAAATGCATGCCCACCACGTCTTGTGGACGCCGGGTGAAGCCCGCGATCTTGTTGACGTCCAGTGTCGATGTGTTGCTGGCCAAAATGGCGCCCGCTTTCATGACCTGATCGAGCTTTTTGAAGACTGCTTCTTTGACTCCAATTTCTTCAAATACCGCTTCGATCACCAAATCGGCTTGGGTGATGTCGTCATAACTCAAGGTGGTGGTCAACAAAGCCATGCGCTTTTCATAGACCTCAGGCTTGAGTTTGCCTTTGGAGACCTGTGCCTGGTAATTTTGACGGATGGTGGCCACACCACGATCCAAGGCCTCTTGCTTCATCTCTAAGATCTTGACGGGGATGCCAGCATTGAGGAAATTCATGGTGATGCCGCCACCCATGGTGCCCGCACCGATGACCGCCACTTGGGCAATGGCACGGGTGGGGGTGCCATCGGGCACGTCTGCAATTTTGGAGGCCGCGCGTTGCGCCATGAACATGTGACGCAAGGCCCGACATTCAGGTGTCAGCATCAGATTCATGAACAATTCACGCTCTTGCACCATGCCTTGGTCAAACTTTTGCTGCGTGGCGGCCTGAACCGCGTCCACGCATTTGAGCGGTGCGGGGAAGTTTTTGGACATGCCTTTGACCATGTTGCGGGCAAACTGAAAGTAAGCATCGCCCATGGGGTGTTGGCAAGGCATGTGGCGGATCAGGGGCAAGGGGCGCTGATCGGCCACTGAACGCGCGAAAGCCACAGCCTCGTCCAACAACGATTCTGGTGACGCCGCCATCTGGTCAAACAATTTTTGACCCGGCAAGGCCGCCAGTTTTTCGCTGGGAATGGCCTCGCCACTGACGATCATGTTCAAAGCCACTTCGACCCCTAGCACGCGTGGCAGACGCTGGGTGCCACCGGCGCCCGGAATCAATCCGATTTTAACCTCGGGCAATGCCACACTGCAGCCTGGTGCCGCCATGCGGTAATGGCAACCCAAAGCCAATTCAAGGCCGCCCCCCATGGCCACGCTGTGCACGGCCGCCACGATCGGTTTGGTGGCGTTTTCCATGGCCGCGATCACACTGAGCAAATTGGGGTCTTGGGTGGCTTTGGGTGAACCAAATTCTTTGATATCGGCCCCGCCCGAAAAGGCCTTGCCAGCTCCGGTGAGCACGATGGCCTTGATGGCTGGATCGACCAGGGCTTTTTGCAGCCCGTCGACAATGCCCAACCGGGTCGACAGACCCAGTCCGTTCACAGGCGGGTTGTTCAGGGTGATGATGGCTACATCTGCCTTGGTTTGGTAGTCTGCGCTCATGCGATTTCCTTGTGCTTGTTCAAAAAAGAACGACCGTTCGTTTCAAATGATTTTAGGGCCAACCCAAACCCCGTCAGCACGGGGTTGTCCCCATGCAGGCGGTCCGTGTTCAAGAGATTTCCAGCCACTCTCTGCGAACATCGGTCTGTCGTTTGAAGTCCTCGGGCGTCCCCGAATACACCACTTGTCCATGCCCCATGACCAGGACCCGATCACTGATGTCCAAGGCAATGGTGAGTTTTTGCTCGATCAACAAGACCGACACTTGACGCTCGCGCAAGGCCTTGAGGTACTGCGCGACCAAGTCCACAATCATGGGTGCCAAGCCTTCAGTGGGCTCATCGACAATGATCAAATCAGGGTCGCCCATCAGGGTTCGGCACAAAGTCAACATTTGTTGCTCTCCGCCGGACAACAAGCCTGCCTCCACTTGGGCGCGCTCTTGCAGCCTGGGAAACATGTCATACATGTCTTGCAAACACCAACGGCCAGGCTTTTGTCTGGGTTTGACGCCCAAAAGCAAATTCTGTTCAACCGTCAAACGGCCAAAAATATCCCGGTTTTCGGGCACATACCCCAAACCCAAACGGGCAATTTGGTGTGCTGGCAAACCGACCAAAGATTGGCCTCGCCAATTGACCTGGCCTTGGACCTGGACCAATCCCATGATGGCCTTGGCAGTGGTCGATCGGCCAGAACCGTTGCGTCCCAAAAGCGCCACGATTTCGTTGGGTTTGACTTCAAGATCCACACCATGCAGCACATGGCTCTTGCCGTAATGGGCATGCACTTGTTTCAGGCTCAGCAAGCGACCTCCGCATGGTCGCCCAAATAGGCTTGTCTCACTTGGGGGTCTGCTCTCACCTTCAATGGGGTGTCGCACGCAATCACCTGGCCATAAACCAGCACGGCCACCCGATCGGCCAGGCCAAAGACCACGTCCATGTCGTGCTCAACCATGATCAGGGTCTTGCCGATCGTCAATCTTTTGATCAATCCGATCATGTAGGCAGTCTCGGCCCGGCTCATGCCAGCGGTGGGTTCATCCAGCAAGATCACCTCGGACCCGCCGCCCAAGGTCATGGCCAATTCCAATGCCCTTTGCTCAGCATAGGTCAGATTCATGGCCAGCACATCTCTGCGATGCTCGAGTTTGACGTCGCGCAGCAATTGCTCTGCGCGTTCATTGACTGGGCTCAAGCGATCGATGTTTCGCCAAAACGAATAGCCTTCTTTCTGGCCCCACAACACGCTGCAACGCAGATTTTCAAAGACACTCATGCGATGGAAGATGTGTGTGATCTGAAAGCTGCGCGCCAAGCCAGCGCGATGGATGTGCTGCGGTTTGTGGCCGGACACATCTTGGCCCTTGAGCACAATCTGCCCAGAGGTCGCAGCCATTCGACCGCTGATCAGATTGAACAACGTCGATTTGCCCGCCCCATTGGGGCCAATCAAAGCCACCCGCTCGCCTTGTCGAATCTTCAAGTCCACTCCGCGGATGATCTCGGTGGCCCCAAAGCGCTTGGTCACGGCGGTCAGTTCCAGCACATGAGGGGCATGGGTCAACTCTTGTTCACGCTCGGGCATGAGGTCGGATTGGCTGGATGAGAATGGATCCTCATGGGCAGGAGCCAGCACCGTCGCTTGCTCGATTTGGCTCATGGCGGCAGCCCAGGCCTTTTGAAAAGGACGCCAAGCCCGATGCGTCATGAACAGGCCCCATCCTGTCCAGGCCAAGACGCCCAACCAAGAGGCAACCGAGTGGGTGTTGAGCCAGATGGGTCCCATCTTCAGTTCAGGACTTTGATCTGCTTGCAATTGAAGGTGATAAATCATCTCGATCAAAGCCGCAAAACCGCTGAAGGCCCACACACACATGGGCAGCAACACGGCATATGGCCACAGCAAGCCAAGCAATAAGCGATGGCGCCAAAGCAACAAATGCTGCATGACCCATCCCGCCACGCCCCCCGGCACGTACATGACCATCAGCACAAACAACAAACCCAGATACAAGAGCCAAGCTTGAGTCCACTCTGACATCAATACGCTGGTCACCACCATCAACACCGCACCCAAGATCGGCCCCATGAAAAAGCCTGCGCCGCCCAAATAGACAAACAGCAAGTACGCACCAGAGCGCTGGGCACTGACCACCTCAGAGGTGACGATTTCAAAATTCAAAGCGGCCAAACCACCACCAATGCCGGCAAAAAAAGCCGCGATGCAAAAAGCCAAATAACGAACCATGCGGGGGTCGTAACCCACAAAGGCCACACGTTCGGGGTTGTCGCGCACGGCATTGAGCATGCGCCCCAATGGGGTGCGAGTCAGAGCATGCATCAACACCGTGCAAATCAACGCGTAGATGGCAATCAGACCATAGAGTTCGATTTGCGGCCCATAGCTGATGCCCCAGACCTTGTCGCCAGCCACCCGATTGCCGCTGATGCCGCCTTCGCCACCAAAAAATCCTGGGAACATCAAAGACATGGCCCAGACCAACTCACCCACCCCCAGGGTGATCATGGCAAAAGGGGTGGCTGCCTTTTGGGTGCTGACCCAACCCAACAGCATGGCCACGGCCAATGCCGACAATCCGCCCACCAAAGGGATCAAACTGACAGGCCAATTGAAACCTGAACTGACGGCGTTGAGCGTGTGAATGGCCAAAAATGCGCCCATGCCAGAATACACGGCATGACCAAAACTGAGCATGCCGCCTTGACCCAACAAAATGTTGTAACTCAGGCAAATGATGATGGCGATGCCCATTTGACTGAGCATGTTGTGACTCAAACTCGATGTGAACACCATGGGAGAGGCGACCAACCAAGCAGCGTAGATCAGCCAAGGCCAAATGTTGCGCGCCATGGCTCAGCCCTCTCGCGTGCCCAATAAACCGCGAGGCCTGAAAATCAACATCAAAACCAGCAGCAAATAAGGCAAGATGGGTGCGACTTGGCTGATTTTGATGGCCAACAGCGCATGTCCCCAGGTTTCATCGGTGATCCGATAGCCCGCTGCGGCCAGCCAAGTCAGCGGCGACTGATCGATGGCCACGGCAAAAGTTTGCACCCAACCGATCAAGATGGACGCACAAAAAGCCCCCGCCAAAGAGCCCATGCCACCGACCACCACCACCACGAAAATCACCGATCCCACGGTCGCGGCCATGCCAGGCTCGGTGACAAACGTGTTGCCACCCAAGACGCCGGCCAGACCCGCCAACGCAGCACCGGCGCCAAACACTCCCATGAAAATGCTGGGCACATTGTGTCCCAAAGATTGGACTGTTTCGGGAT
>CAWUNN010000112.1:0-6379 GCA_963923185.1 uncultured Limnohabitans sp.
CCACAAGACATTGCCGATGTGGCGCTTTTTTTGGCCAGCGCGCGCGCGGGCTATGTCAACGGTGCCGAGTTGCTGGTCGATGGCGGCATGTCTTGCATGTTGATGGACATGGTGCCGCGGCCTGGCTACAACCAATCGAACTGAAAGCACAACCATGAGCGAAGCAGAGGTCTTTGATTTGATTGTGGTGGGCTCGGGGGCTGCTGGCCTGTCGTGTGCCATCACGGCCAAAAGCCGAGGATTGAAGGTGCTGGTCGTTGAAAAAGAACCGGTCTTTGGTGGCACCACGGCGCTGTCTGGCGGTGTGCTTTGGATCCCTCTCAGTCACCATGGCTTGAGACAAAACCCGCAAGACTCGATCGACGCCGTGCGCACCTACATGATGCATGAGACGGGCGCCTATTTTGACCCCGAGGCGGTGGCGGCTTTCATTGAGAACGGCCCCAAGATGGTGGACTTCTTTGAGCAGCACACGCAGATGAAATTCATCCCTACGCTGTACCCCGATTACCACCCCGATGTCACCGGCGGTGCCGCCATCGGGCGCTCGATCTTGGCCGAGCCATTTGACATTCGCCAATTGGGGGCCGACATGGCCAGGCTCAAACCACCTTTGAAGACCATCACCTTCATGGGCATGATGTTCAACTCGTCCAACGCCGACCTCAAGCATTTTTTTCAAGCCACCCAGTCTCTGACTTCATTTTGGTACGTGGCCAAACGTTTGGTCAATCACCTCAAAGAGTTGGCCTTGTACCGACGCGCGGTGCACGTCACCAGTGGCAACGCTTTGGCGGCCCGCTTGGCCAAATCGGCACTGGATTTGGACATCCCCATTTGGACCTCGACGCCCGCGCAAGGGGTGGTCATGCAAAACGCTCGGGTGGTGGGATTGAACGTCACGAGAGATGGCCAGCCGCTGGTGCTGAAAGCCCGCCATGGCGTGGTGCTGGCTTGTGGAGGTTTCCCGCAAGACGTGCAACGCATCGCCAAGGCTTATCCGCATTTGCAACGCGGCGGTGATCACCTCTCGCCGACCCCGCTGTCCAACACCGGAGACGGTGTGCGCATGGCTGAGCTTGCTGGGGCCGACGCCGAACTGCGCCTGAAGGACCCCGCCGCTTGGATGCCGGTCTCTAAAGTGCCCTACGGCGACGGTCAGTTTGGCGTATTTCCACATTTGCTCGATCGCTACAAACCCGGTGTCATTGGCGTGATGCAAGACGGCAAACGTTTTTGCAACGAATCGAACTCTTACCACGATGTGGGTGTGGACATGATTGCTGCGGCTCGTCAAAACGGCAGTGGCAAAGACACGGTGATGTGGTTGGTGTGCGACCAAACCTCTTTGGCCAAATATGGTTTGGGTTTTGTCAAACCCGCTCCCATGCCCATCGGTCGTTTTTTGCGCAATGGTTATTTGTTGCAAGGCAAAACCTTGGCCGAGTTGGCACAAGCCTGTGGCATTGACCCTCAAGGTTTGCAAGCCACGGTCAACGCATACAACCAAGGCGCGGTGCAAGGTCAAGATTTGCAATTTGAACGTGGGCGCACGGCCTTCAACCGCTACTTGGCCGACTCGGCCCATGCGCCCAATCCGTGTGTGGCGCCGATTGAAAAAGGGCCGTTTTATGCGGTCAAAGTCGTCATGGGCGATTTGGGCACCTTTGATGGCATCCAGACCAGCGTGGTGGGCGAGGTCAAGAAACGCGATGGCAGCCTCATTGAAGGTTTGTACGCTGTCGGCAACGATCGAGCCAGCATCATGGGGGGCAACTACCCCGGTGCTGGCATCACCCATGGCCCCAACATGACCTTCGGGTTTGTCACGGCCCATCACATCGCAGATCAGGCCCAATCATGCTGACCATCAACCTCTTCAATGGCTTGGTCTATGGTGCCTTGCTGGTCATCATGTGCTCGGGCTTGGCCTTGATTTATGGTTTGCGCCGGGTCGTTAACTTTGCTCATGGTTCGCTGTACATGTTGGGGGCCTACATCGGCTATTCGATTGCCTTGCAGCACCATTTTTGGCTGGCCTTGGTGTGTGCCCCTGTCATCATGGCTTGCCTGGGCGTCGCGTTGGACCGCTACGGCTTCAGGTTGCTGCAAGACCGAGACCCCTTGTCGGTGGTGCTGGTGACGTTCGGTCTGCTGCTGGTGATCGAAGACGGTGTGCAAACCTTTTGGGGCAAAAGCAATTTGTCGGTGCCGGTGCCAGCCGCCTTGGCGTTCAGCATCGATTTGTGGGGCACGCCTGTGCCTGCGTACCGCTTGTGTGTGATCGCCATCGGCGCCGTCGTGGCCTTGGGCTTGAGCCTGTGGCTGAAATATTCCAAGGTCGGGCTGTTCGTGCGGGCCGCCAGCACCGACCCTGTGACGACGTCGATGCAAGGGGTCAACACCGATTTGATCAGCGCCGGTGTGGTCGGCTTGGGCACCGCTTTGGCCGGGTTGGCCGGCGTGGTAGCGGCCCCCTTTTTGTCACTCTCGCCGTCCATGAGCGCCGACGTCATCATCGACTCATTTGTGGTGGTGGTCATCGGCGGACTAGGCTCTTTGGCCGGGGCTTTTGTGGCAGCTTTGATTCTGGGCATGGTGCAAGCCATTGGTGCGGTGTACTTGCCCGATGCATCGGTCTTGTTGCCCTTTGTCATCATGATCGCAGTGCTGATCTGGCGCCCCTCGGGCTTGGCTGGCAGCAGAACTTGATGAGAGGCATGACATGAAAACCTCTCATTCTTTGATTTGGGCCTTGGTCGCTATGTGGCTGGGATGGTTGGTCACGCTGCTGGTGAGTTCGGCCACGGTCTTGTCTTTGTTCTCTCAAGCCATCATCTATGCGATTTTTGCGCTGGGCGTGGGCCTGTTGCTCAAGCAAAACGGCATGGTCAGCTTTGGCCATGCCTTGTATTTTGGCGGCGCAGCGTACGGTGTGGGCATTTTGTTGCAACAGCAACTGATGCCTCCAGAGTGGGTCATCTTGGTGGTATTGCTGTCGGTGTTTGTCGCGGCCTTGCTGATTGGATTGGTCATTGTGCGGGTGCCGGGTGTGGCTTTTGGCATGTTGACCTTGGCCATCGGCCAGATGTTTTACCTCAGTGCCTCGCGCGCCCGCGGGATCACCGGTGGTGCAGACGGCATGAACATCGATTGGCCATCGCAAATGTTTGGCCAGTCGGTGTCGCAATGGCTCAAGCCAGCCAGCCTGTTTGGCTTGACTTGGTGCGTGTTGGTGCTGCTGGTGTGGGCTTTGGGTCGTTTGATGAACACTCGCTTTGGCGCCATCACCGAGGCTGTGCGCGACAACGAAGAGCGGGCCCGCTTCATCGGTTTGAACACCTTGTGGCCCAGGGCTCTGATCTATGCCTTGTCGGCCTTGGTCACGGCGGTTGCAGGCGTGTTGTCGGCATTCAACACCGGTTTTGTATCGCCCGAGAACCTGCACTGGAGCCTGTCGGGCGTGGCCTTGATGATGGTGGTGGTGGGTGGTTTCAAGGCGCTTTGGGGGCCGGCAGTGGGGGCGGTGATCTACTTTTTGTTCAAAGACCTGCTGGGTGAGCATGCCACCCACTGGATGACGATTTTTGGCTTGGCCTTGATCGCTGTGATCGTCTTTTCTCCCACCGGCATTGCGGGTTGGATCACCCGCATGGCCGATCGCGTGCGTCAGGCCACCCAGGCGCACCGGGGGGTCGAGTCATGAACCTGGTTTTACAAGCCAAAGATGTGGCCATCCACTACGGTGGGGTCAAGGCCGTGGACGGCGTGTCATTGGATTTGCAACGCCATCAAATTCGGGGCTTGATTGGCCCCAACGGCGCAGGCAAGTCCACCGTCATCGATGCCATCACGGGTCGACGCCGCCTGACCCGCGGACAAGTGCATCTGTTGGGCCAAGACGTCACCCCATTGCAGGTGGTGCAACGCCGTCAACTGGGTTTGTCTCGCAGTTTTCAGCGCACCAGCGTGTTTGCCGAGATGTCGGTGTTCAGGCAAGTCGAGTTGGCCTCGCACCAGATGGGCGTGGCTGACAGCTTCGCCGATGCCCAAGCCGTTTTACAAGAGTTGGACTTGTGGCGATTGCGCGATGGGCTGGCGCAAGACCTGGGTTACGGTGAGCAGCGCCGCCTGGATTTGGCCTTGGCCTTGGTCGGGCGCCCCAAGGTGTTGCTGCTTGATGAACCCATGGCGGGGTTGTCGGTCAAAGAATCGTTGGACCTGGCCCAGCACTTGAAACAACTCACTCAATCTTGGGATGTTTCTGTGTTGTTGGTCGAGCACGACATGGATGTGGTCTTTGGCATCTCGGACGTGGTCACGGTGTTTGAGCTGGGCCGAGTCATCGCCGATGGCTCGCCCGCGCAGGTGCGCGCCGACCCTCGGGTGCGCGAAGCTTATTTGGGGAGTGCGGCATGAGCGATTTGTTGCGGTTGCAAAATGTGCATGCCTACTACGGTGCGGCCCACATCTTGCACGGCCTCAATTTGCAAGTCCAAGCCGGTGAACGGGTGGCCTTGATCGGTCGCAACGGTGTGGGCAAAACCACCGTGGTCAATACCATTTTGGGCCTGGCCAGTCTGCGCGATGGACATGTGCACCTGGGCGGCCAAGATCACCGCAAATTGCGCCCCTACATGGCGGCCCAACATGGACTGGCTGTGGTGCCCCAAGGCCGTCGCATTGTGGCCAATTTGACGGTTGAAGAAAACCTGATGTTGGGGGCGGCGGTGGCGCGCAAAGGGCCATGGAATGTGGCAGAAATTTACAAGTTGTTCCCGATTTTGCGCGAGCGCGCCGCGACCCCCGGCACCGCTTTGTCGGGTGGGCAACAACAAATGTTGGCAGTCGGACGGGCCCTCATGGCCAACCCCGACTTGATCCTGCTGGACGAGCCCACCGAGGGCCTGGCGCCAGTGATCGTCGACCAATTGGCCCGCATTTTCAACCAAGTCGCCGACCAAGGAACGGCCTTGCTGTTGATCGAACAGAACATGAGCCTGGTGGTCAGGGTGGCTCACCGCTACCTGGCCATGGCCAAAGGGGCGGTGGTGGCCCAAGGCCAAGTGCATGCCTCGTCACAAGGTCTTCATGAACTCGAACAACACATCATGGTCTGAGTGCCGACCCAACCACTCACCACCGAAGTCCGGACGGTTTCCGGCAGAAATCACAAGGAGACAAGCATGTTCAACATGAGGAAAATTCACCAAGGCCTGCTGGCTTCGGTGTTGCTGGGTGCTTTGCCCGCACTGACTTGGGCGCAAGGCAAAGAGCCAGTCAAAGTCGGTTTGATTTCATCCAAGTCGGGTGTCTTTGCCCAGCAAGGTGAAGAGGTCATTCGGGCGGTCAAATTCGCCATTGAAGAGGCCAACGCCAAAGGCGGTGTGGACGGTCGCAAAGTCGAATTCAAAGAGGCCGATGACGAAAGCACGCCCGACGCCGGTCGGCGCGAGGCTGAAAAATTGGCGCGCGAAGGCTACAACTTGTTGATCGGGGCCATCCCTTCATCGATTTCGCTGGCCATTGCTCAAAACCTGGATCGCTGGGACGCGGTCTACTTTGGCACCATCAGCAAATCAGACAAATTGACTGGCGACACCTGCAAGCCTCGCAGTTTTCGCACCAATCACTCTGACGCCATGGACATCGCCATGATCAATGCTTGGGCCAAAAACATCAAAGGCGAAAAATTTGCGGTGCTCGCCGCCGACTATGTGTGGGGTCGCGATTCGGGCGAGTCTTTCAAAAAGGCGGCGGAGGCTGCAGGCAAGAGCGTCCCCTTGGCCTTGTATGCGCCGATGGGCACCAAAGATTTCTCACCCTACATCGCCCAACTCAAGGCTGCCAATGTCGATGCCATTTGGGTGGCTGAGATTGGCCGCGATGCCATCGCATTTGTCAAGCAAGCTGAAGAATTCGGTTTGATCCCCAAGACCCCACTGATCGGGCACTCGCTGATTTTGAATTTCATGATCAATGCCACAGGCAAAGCCCTAGAGGGCACACCCGGGACCACGGGCTACACACCCGACATCGATACCCCCAAAAGCAAGGCTTTCGCCAGCGCTTGGAAGGCCAAGTTCAATCGCTTGCCCACCGACAACGAAGGTCAGGCCTACAACGGGGCTCAGATCATGTTGGATGGCGTGCGCATGGCCAAAAGCGTCAAGCCAGAGGACATCAGCAAGGTGTTGCGCGGCGCTCAGCTCGACACCATTTATGGCAACCTGACGATGCGCGCTGCCGACAACCAACTGTTGCTGCCCAACTACGTGGGACGCGCCAAAGTGGTCGACGGTGTGTTGCGCCCCGTGATCGAGCAAACCTTCCCGCCGTCGATCGTTCCTCCCCCTTCGCCACTTTGCAAGATGTGAGC
>CAWUNN010000113.1:0-6361 GCA_963923185.1 uncultured Limnohabitans sp.
GGGGCCGCAGGGCATACAGGGCTATCCTGGCCCGCAGGGGGTGAAATTGACATGGCCGAATGGTTGGGTCAATACTTTGCAGGCGACGCCACGTCGATGCAGTCGACTCTGCACCTGCCGGCCGGTGCCGCTGCCCCTTACGGGGACAATTACATTTACAAAAAGTACACAGGGCTGTCTTCGATTTCAAGCAACTTCCATGTGTACCAATTGCAGTGGACGGCTGATCAAATGGCCTTCAATGTGGACAGTCAAACCATCATGACTTGCTACAAAGCCAATTTGCAGTGCTCACCCACCGACGGCTCTGCAGGTTTGTCGTTGTCGCGCTGGCCTTATGGTTCAGACTATTCAAAGTACTACTTGATCATGAACCTGGCCATCGGTGGCAATTTGGGGGGTAACCCTGGTGCTGGATTTGATCAGACCATGAACGTGGCTTATGTGCGGTACATGAGCTTTTGATGGAGCTTTGCCAGGGGGGTGTCCCCCTGGTAAATGATCTGCATCAGAGTTACTTTTTTTTGATTTTAAATGTAACTAAGTTACAATGTCGGCATGTTGCAACGCATTCAATCGGCCCTGAACCACCTCACCCCGTCTGAGCAAAAGGTGGGGCGTCTCCTGTTGGAAGATCCGCATTGGTTTTGCAACACGCCCATTGAGCAACTCGCTGCACGTGCCCAGGTCAGCAAGCCCACCGTGGTGCGGTTTTGTCGCAGCCTGGGCTACCAAGGCTTGAGTGACTTCAAGTTGCGCTTGGCCAGCAGCGTGGCCGAGGGCGTGCCCTTCATCCATCGCAGCGTCTCGGCGCAGGACACTGCACGCGAGATCATCGCCAAAGTCACCGACAACACCGTGGCGGCTTTGTTGAAATACCGCAATGAAGCGGCACCGGCCACCATCCAAAAGGTGGCGCATGCCTTGCACATGGTGCATCGGCAACAGCGCCGGCTTGAATTTTATGGAGTGGGCAACTCGGGCTTTGTGGCTTTGGATGCGCAGCACAAGTTTTTTCGTTTGGGTTTTCACACGGCCGCACACAGTGATGGACACTTGCAAATCATGAGTGCGTCGCTGTTGTCTGAGGGCGATGCGCTGGTGATTATTTCAAATTCAGGGCAAACACGTGACCTGATCGATGCATGTGAGATTGCCCGAAAACGTGGGGCATTGACGGTGGGCATCACCGCCACCGGGTCGCTGCTGTCGCGCAATGTGGACATCCATCTGGCGGCTGATCATCCAGAGAGTTACGAGCGCTTCAGCCCCATGGTCTCGCGCCTTTTGCACTTGATGATCATCGACGCATTGGCCACTTGCACGGCGCTGAACATTGGGTCGGCCAAGCTCGAGCCAGGCCTCAAGCGCATGAAAAAAAACCTGATCGATAAACGTTACTTTTGATGCCATGAACACTGAATTGGATGATGCCCTGGACATGCTGATTTTTGGCGGAACGGGTGATTTGTCTTTTCGCAAGCTGTTGCCAGCCTTGTACATGGCGCATGTGCATGGTCGATTGCCCAAGCGCTGTCGCATCATTGGAATCGGTCGCCACGAATGGACTCTGGCGCAGTACCAGCAATTTTTGCAAGAGCAAGCCGTGCCATTCATCGAGCCTGCTTCCTTTCAACCTGAAGCCTGGCAAGTTTTCATGTCCATGATCAGCTATTGCGCCATGGACGTCACCCAAGCCGATGCCTACGAACTGCTCAAGACACATCTGACGCAGAGTACGCGGCGCATGTTTTATTTGGCCACTGCGCCGTCTTTGTTCACCCACATCTGTGCCCATTTAAGCGGGGCTGATTTGATCTCAAAACAAGACCGCGTGGTGCTTGAAAAGCCACTGGGTACCGACTTGAAGTCGGCGCAGCGCATCAATGCCGAAGTGGCGCAATGTTTTGACGAAAGCCAAATTTATCGGATCGATCATTATTTGGGCAAAGAGACGGTGCAGAACTTGATGGTGTTGCGGTTTGGCAATGCCATTTTCGAGCCCTTGTGGCGAGCGCCATTCATTCAAAGCATTCAGATCACGGTGGCCGAGACGGTCGGGGTTGGCACGCGTGCTGGCTTTTACGATGGCGCTGGCGCCATGCGCGACATGGTGCAAAACCATTTGTTGCAACTGCTGTGCATCGTGGCCATGGAGCCCCCCATTTCGCTGCAAGCCGATGACGTGCGCGATGAAAAGCTCAAGGTCTTGCGCTCACTTCGGGCCATGGACTTGTCTGCCGTTCGAAAAGACACCGTGCGAGGTCAATACGGTCCAGGTGTGGCCGATGGGGCCTCGGTGCGGGGCTATTTGCAAGAAGATCAGGTGCCCACCGATAGCATGACAGAGACCTTTGTGGCGTTGCGTGCCCACATTGACAATGCCCGATGGGCCCATGTGCCGTTTTTTTTGCGCACCGGCAAGCGCATGCAAAATCGCCGCTCTGAAATCATCATTCAGTTTGCCGAGCAGCCTTTCTCTGTGTTTGGGCGTCAGCCCAACCATCAACCCAACCGATTGATCATCAGTTTGCAACCCGAGGAATCCATTCACCTGAGCATGATGGTCAAAGAACCGGGCTCTGGCATGCAACTGCATCCGGTCGAGTTGGGTCTAGATTTGCAAGAGTCCTCCATCAAACGCCGCGCCGATGCCTATGAGAGGTTGCTGATCGACGTCATCAAAGGTCGCCTGACCCATTTCATGCGCCGCGATGAACTGGAGGCCGCTTGGGCATGGGTTGACCCCATTTTGCAAGGATGGCAGCAGTTGCAAGAAAAACCCAAGGCCTATCCCGCGGGTTCTTGGGGGCCGGCCGCCTCATCGGCGCTGATGGCCCGCGACGGCATGACTTGGTCTGAAGAGTCTTGACCATGTGCACCGCCCTCCATCTGCCTGCTCATGTCCATGTCGTGTCGATGGATGCGGACCATTCAGTCCAGGGGTTGGCCAATCACATCGCCGAGCAATTGCGTGAAGCCTTGCACCAAAGGGGCCGAGCCGTATTCAGTGTCTCGGGTGGTCGCTCTCCGATGGCTTTGTTTGAGTGTTTGTCCAGGGCCGATTTGGATTGGGCTCGCGTCAGCGTGACCTTGGTCGATGAACGCCAAGTCAGTGAGGATCACCCGGCCAGCAACGCGCGTTTGGTGCGCCAACACCTGTTGCAAGATCGAGCAGCAGCAGCCCAGTTGGTATCGATGGTGGGGTCTCAGACCCCAAGCCAGGCGGCCGGCTGGCATGACCTGGCCGCACAGGTCAGCGACAGGCTGTTGGCGTTGGGGCCAGCAGATGTCACTTTGCTGGGCATGGGCATGGATGGCCACTTTGCTTCTTGGTTCAGCCAAGCCCCTGAAGTGGCACAAGGGTTGAATCTTGACCAAAACTTGGCCTGCTTGGCAGTGCACTTGCCTCATCCCCCGCCAGAAGCCCCTTTTGATCGCTTGTCTCAGACTTTGGCCCATTTGGCCAAATCCAGACTGTGTGTGTTGCCCATCACCGGAGCGGAGAAGCAACATGCATGGGCGCAGGCTTGCGCCAACCCTGGCTTGCAGTGGCCGGTATCGGTCTGGCTGTCGATGACATCTACCCCACTGTTGCTTTGGATCACCCCATGAGCCCATCGATTCCTGTCCATCGCGTGATCGCTGAGGTCACGGATCGCATCAAAGCCCGTAGCCAGCACGAGCGCGAGGCTTACCTGAAGATGTTGTCATTGGCCACCCAACCCGGCCCGTACCGCCAAGATTTGGGGTGCGCCAACCTGGCGCATGCCTATGCCGCCATGCCCAGTGACTCTAAGCTGAGGTTGCGAGAGACCAGGGCGCCCAATTTGGGCATCGTCACGGCCTACAACGACATGTTGTCTGCCCACAAGCCCTATGAACACTACCCTGAGCACATTCGGCATTGGGCCAATGAACATGGAGCAACTGCTCAAGTGGCCGGTGGGGTGCCGGCCATGTGCGATGGCATCACACAAGGCGAAGACGGCATGGAGTTGTCTTTGTTTTCGCGCGACGTGATCGCATTGGCCACGGCCGTGAGTCTGTCGCACAACACCTTCGATGGTGCCTTGATGTTGGGGGTGTGCGACAAAATCGTGCCGGGTTTGCTGATGGGGGCATTGCAGTTTGGTCATTTGCCCGTGGTGTTTGTGCCGGCTGGCCCCATGACCACGGGCTTGTCCAACGACGAAAAATCCAAGGTGCGCCAACTTCATGCCCAGGGTTTGGTCGATCGCCAAACCTTGTTAGATGCTGAGATGTCGGCTTATCACGGCCCCGGCACTTGTACCTTTTACGGAACCGCCAACTCGAACCAGATGCTGATGGAGATCATGGGCTTGCATTTGCCGGGGTCTTCTTTTGTCAACCCAGGAACCCCTTTGAGACAAGCTTTGACCGAATGCGCCGTTCAAACCGCACTGCAATGGGTGCGTTCGAAACGACCCGGCTTGGGCCATTTGATGCAGGCCGAGGTGGTGGTCAATGGCATGGTGGGCTTGCTGGCCACGGGCGGATCGACCAACCACAGTCTGCACCTGGTGGCCATGGCGCGAGCGGCCGGATGGTGCATCGATTGGGATGACTTTGCGCAATTGTCCTCGTGCGTGCCTCTGTTGGCCCGCATCTATCCCAATGGCAGTGCCGATGTGAATCATTTCCACGCCGCAGGAGGCATGGGCTTTCTGGTGGCTCAGTTGATCAAGGGGGGCTATGTCCATGCCGATGTCCCGACCTTGCTGGGAGACGGCTTGCAAGCTTTTGCCCAAGAGCCTTGGCTCAGTCCGCAGGGGCTGTCTTGGCGAGCAGCCCCCGAGGTGTCTGGGGATGAAGACGTTTTGCGGCCGCTGGAGCGACCCTTCAGCCCCGAAGGGGGCCTCAGGGTCTTGCAAGGCAATGCAGGTCGTTCGGTGATCAAAGTGTCTGCGGTCAAGCCTCAACATCGCAAGGTCAGGGCGCCCGCTGTGGTGGTCGATGACCAAAAAACCTTGCAGCAGATGTTTCAACGCGGAGAGTTGAACAAAGATTTTGTGGCGGTTGTCAAAGGACAGGGGCCACGCGCCAATGGCATGCCAGAATTGCACAAATTAACCCCAATCTTGAGCGTGTTGCAAGACCAAGGATTCAAGGTGGCCTTGGTCACCGATGGGCGCATGTCGGGGGCATCTGGCAAAGTGCCGGCTGCCATCCATGTCTGGCCCGAGGCCCAGGCCGGGGGGGCGATTGCCAAAATTCGCAATGGCGACTGGATCGAGTTGGATGCCGACTCGGGTCGGTTGCAAGTCGATGTGGACCAGGCACAATTCGAAGCCAGGGAATGTGTGTGGGCCCAAAAGCCAGACCAAACCGGCAGTGGCCGAGGGCTGTTTGAACTCTTCAGGCGCCAAGCCAGCCCGGCGGAGTGGGGGGCTGGCCCGTTGTGGCCAGGGACGGGCGCATGAAACAGGAATTGCAACACATGGATCGTTTTTCTACCGTATGGCCATTTCAATCGCGTGTGGTGCCTGTGATTGTCTTGACCCATCCATCGCAAGCCGTGCCCTTGGCGCATGCCTTGTTGGAAGGCGGCATCGATGTGATGGAGATCACCCTCAGGCATGCGGCCGGTTTGGCGTGCATCGAGGCTGTGGCCAAGGCCGTCCCAGACATGCATGTGGGCGCAGGCACGGTCACCCGACCCGATGAAATGAAACAGGTGCGCGAGGCGGGGGCCCGTTTTGCGCTCTCGCCTGGCCTGACCCCCGAGTTGCACCAAGCCGCCCAAGAGCAGCGCCTGCCTTTCATGCCTGGGGTGATGACCCCCTCTGAAGTCATGTGTGCGCGCGATTGGGGATATGGCACCGTCAAATTGTTTCCGGCGGCCCAGGCCGGTGGGCTGGGCATGGTCAAGGCTTTGGCAGGCCCTTTGGGCGACATGAAGCTGTGCCCCACCGGCGGCGTTGGCCCCGACAACTTGGCAGAATTTTTGCGTCAACCCAATGTATCCATGGTCGGGGGGTCATGGTTGACGCCCGCGACCTTGATCGAGGCGCAAGATTGGGATGCCTTGACTCGGTTGGCTGCGCAGGCCAGCGGCATCGTCCACGCTTTGAACATTCAATCTCAGACCTCATGAGCACTTTCATCAGACCCGAGAACAGATCGGCATGGGCGGCACTGCAATCGTTGGCCCAAGATTCGCAATTGAATTTGCCTCAATTGCTGCAAATACCCGGTCGTTCGCACACCTTTACTTTCAGTGGTGCAGGGCTGACTCTGGATGTGTCGCGCCAGCGCATCGACGCCCGGGTTTGGAATGCTTTGCTCGATTTGGCTCAACAGTCGGGGGTCTTGGACCAGGCCCAACAGCTGGTGCAGG
>CAWUNN010000114.1:0-6188 GCA_963923185.1 uncultured Limnohabitans sp.
CGAACACTTGTCCATCTTTGACCATCCAGACATTGGTGGACGACCCTTCAGTCAAACATCCGTCGCGGTGCAAGAGGGTTTCGGTGGCACCGGCCTCGACACTGATCTGGCGAGCCATGACCGCGCCCAACAGGCTGATCGACTTGATGTGGCCCTTGAGCCAACGAAACTCGGGGGCGCTGACACAAGTGACCCCTTGACTCAGGTCTTTGGCGCTGGGGGCCGGCATGGGCTGCACCAAAGCAAACACGGTGGGGGTGATGCCTGGGGTCATGGCATGGTTGCGCGGCGCCACGCCTCGAGTGATCTGCATGTAGATCATTTGCCGATCCAGTTTGGGGGTCGAGGGGTGACTGAGTAAATCTTGCAACAGCGCCATGAAGCCTGCTTGATCAAAAGGGGCCTCAATTTGCACCTCGGCCAACGATCGCGCCAGTCGTTGGTGATGGTGCTGGGCACGAAAAGGCACACCACCATAAACCGGCACCACTTCATAGATGCCGTCCCCAAAGATGAAGCCCCGATCCAGCACCGACACATGGGCCTGTTCAATGGGAAGAATGGTTCCGTTGAAATGGCAATGGGTCGGCTGGGCAGTCATGGATCAAGTGGCTTTTGAAAAGAGGGGCATCATAGAGCAGGTTGGTCGGACAATTCTTTGAGGTTGTTTTGCAACTCTTTGCTCATGGGCGCATTGAGGTTGATGCCCTTGGGTGGAATCGGACTTTGGAACCATTTTTTATACAAGGCTTCAAACTCACCGCTTTTGAATAAGCGGGTCAAAGTGCCATCGACCACAGCTTTGAAAGGCGCATCGTCTTTGCGCAGCATGATGGCATAGGGCTCGACCTGGATGGGCTCGCCCACCACCGCCCACTGACTGGGATTGGTGGCGCCTGCACGCAGGCCAAACAACAGCACATCGTCCATGGCAAAGGCTTCGGCGCGGCCTTGTTGCACCATCAAAAATGAATCCGAGTGGTCGCGTGCACTGAGCAAATCAATGCCCAGGTTTTGTTTGGCACTCAGATTTCGAATGATCTGAAAATTGGTGGTGCCGGCGGTGGAGACCACACGCTTGCCCTTGAGATCGTCTATGCCTTTGATGCCCGACTGGGCGTTGATCAAAAATCGCGTGCCGGTGTAGAAGTAGTTGATGGCAAATTGAACCTGTTTGCCGCGATCGCTGTTGTTGGTGGTCGAACCGCATTCGATGTCGATGGTGCCGTTTTGCAACAAAGGGATGCGGTTTTGTGAGGTCACCGCCAACGGCACGACTTTGAGATCGGCACGACCTGTGACCGCCTTGACCTGATCCACGATGCGGTTACAAATCTCCCAGCCAAATCCAGTGGGTGAGCCACTGCCGTCCAGATAAGAGAACGGCACGGAAGACTCGCGATAAGCCACGGTGATTTGGCCGCTGGCTTTGACCCGATCCAGCGTCAGGCTGCCCTGAGCATGGGCTGCGCCCCACAGGCACAGGCCAGACAAGGCCAAGCTGCGCCATCCGTTCGAAAAGTTTTGTGCCAAGTGTTTCATGGTGTCTCCTGGTGCCATTTGCAAAGCTTGTACAAAGCCGATGCTAACTGAGGAACGGGTCCAAGATCAAAAGTCCGGCAGGGATAGATGCACGTCAAAGGGGCTGGACAGCATCGCTGGCCCCAGGAGGTTGGGCGCCACTCATGACCCAAAGGGGCCATTGAGCACGATGTTTTGCCAATTCAAGGCGCCGGCCACACTCACCCAGGCCAAGTACGGCAGGTTGAGCAAAGCTGCAGGCCGACTGATGCGCCACAAGCCCAGCGGCAATGCGGCCACCGACGCCCACAACAACCCCCACTCGTACATGGCCCAGTCGGGGCGCTTCAGGGCAAAGAACAAGGCGCTCCAAGCCACATTCAGCAACGCATTCATGCCAAAGAGCCACGCCACGCGCCGTCTGGCGTGCGGCCAACGCGCACCATGCCATGCCAACCAGCCACTGATGGCCCCTAGCGTGAACAAGGTGGTCCAAATGGGACCGAACCACAGATCAGGGGGTTTCCAGTCGGGTTGTTTCAGTGCCAGGTACCAAGGGCCGATGTCGGTCAATGCGCCGCCCAGGGCAGCCACGCCATACGACAAGCCCAATGCCACCCACAAACTGGGCCATCGAGGAGGAAAGGTCATACACGCGCAAATCCAAACAGGTGTGCCAAATCTTTGAAGAAAATTTTGACATGGGCCATGGGCTTGCGCCGCACCAGTCGTTTGTTCATGTAAGCGTCAAAGGTCAATTGCTGCACATCGCGATCATCGCACATGGCCACAAAGCGCTCGCGGCGGCGGTCGTTTTGATACCAAAAATGCTGCATCAAGCCCAACACCCAAAACACCCGACCATGCTCTTTCAAGAAAGCCTTGCGTGCCTGTCGCAACACAGACGGGTCTTGCGCCATCAGGCTGGCGTGGACGGTTTGGGCCACGATGGTGCCGCAAGCCATGGCGTAATAAATGCCCTCGCCCGATGACGGGGCCACCACCCCAGCGGCGTCGCCACACACAATCACATCGCGTCCGTTGTCCCAACGCGGCAAGGGTTTGAGCGGAATCGGCGCCCCTTCACGGCGCAAGGTGTCGCATTGTGTCAGGCCGGCGGCTTCGCGCAATTTGCCCACACCGGTGCGCAATGAAAACCCTTTGTCGGCGCTGCCTGTGCCCACGCTCAAAGTCTTGCCATGCGGAAACACCCAGCCATAAAAGTCAGGCGACAAATGACCCTGGTACCACACATCACAGCGCTCTGGGTCATAACCCGACTGGCCTTGAGGTGCGGCCAAAATCTCGTGGTAAGCAAACACCAATTTGGTTCGATGGGCATCGGCAATGGATTGGCGAGCCACCTCTGATCGGGCCCCATCGGCACCGATCACCAAGCGGGCATGGGCACGGGCAGGTTCTGCGCCGCCATGACCATCTAGCCGCTCGTAGTGCACCCACTGGCCGCCAGCCGGGTCGGGTTCCAGTCGCTCGAATCGCCCACGTTCACGCACAGCGCCGTGTTGGGCCGCGCGTTTGCGCAACCATTCATCAAAGACATCTCGGTCGACCATGCCCACAAAACCATTGTCGATGTGAATGTCCACCTGTCGGCTGGAGGGCGCCACCATGCGTGCGGTGCGAATCTTGGCAACCAGCAGCTCATCGGGGATTTGGTAGTCGCGAATCAATCGCGGCGGAATGGCCCCACCGCAGGGTTTGGTGCGCCCTTGGCGGTCCAGCAGCAACACGCGCCAGCCCTTGCTGGCCAAGTCTTGCGCGGCCGTGGCACCCGAAGGTCCTCCACCGATGACGATGATGTCGTATTGCGCTGTGCTCATGTCGTCCCCTTGTGCCCCAGTGCGGGCGCTGTGGGGTGCATGCCACCCCTTGTGATGCTCATGCGGCCCACATGCACCGCGCATGCGGCCGAGACCATGAACATGAGCGATTCCATGAAAAAGACCGCGGCATAGGCCTCGCCCGCAGATCCGATGATTTGGTGTGCCAAATCACTGAGTGCGGTGCCCAGCACCCCACCTAAGCCAAACGCCAAGGCCTGGGCCGCGCCCCACAAACCCATGCGGGTGCCTTGGCTGTCGCCATCGCCAGCGTTGGCCAAACGCATCATGGTGGCAATCGCAGCAATCGAGAACGCACCGTTGGCCACTCCCAGCAAGACCACATTGGGCTTCAAAGGCCAACTGCCTCCTTGCAAACCCGCCGAGGCCAAACCGGCCATGGCCAGTGCCGACACCAAACACCCACCCACCATCCAAGTGTGGACACTGCCCAGTCGGCCACGCACGCGGCGGCTGCCCGCCAGCGCCACCAACAACATGCCCATCAGCACCCCGCTGTGGTGCACCCCCGAGAGTTGCGTGGTCTCGCCTGGGCTCATGCCAAAAATGGCGCCCCCAAAAGGCTCTAGCACCAGATCTTGTGAGCTGTAGGCCAGCATCGACAAGAACACAAAAATCGTGAACAAGCGAGCCTGCGGGTCTTGCCAAGCTTGCCAGAGCGCGTGTTTGAAGTCGCGGGCATGGCGCAACTGCGCACCCTGCTGTGGCACCTCTTTGCTGGTCGTGCCCGACTCCAGACCCCACAAGCTCAAAACAGTCAGTGCGGTGATGAAGACCCCCAAACCGGCGGTCACTTGCATCAAACGATCGGGGCTGTAGGGTTCGATCAGCTTGCCCACGGTGACCGCCGTGATGGCAAAGCCCATGATCATCATCACCCACACGGTGGTGGCAGCGGGTGCTCGCATGTGATCGGGCACGCCCTTGGACATCAATGCCAACAGCGAGGTGCCACAGGCGCTGACCCCCAGGCCGATCATGGCAAAGGCACACAAGCACAAGATCAAGCCCCAAGCAAAATCTTGTGCCATTTGAATCGTGCCCCAAGCGGCCAGCGTGCCCCCCAGGGCCAATGTGGCCACCCCCCCCACCATCCAGGGCGTGCAACGCCGTCCCCGATCGGCACCAAAACCCATGCGCGGGCGCACCAACTGGATGGCGTAATGGAATCCCACCAAGAGACCAGGCACCAGGGCAGGCAAAGCCAATTCGACCACCATGATGCGGTTCAGGGTCGAAGTCGCGAGGACCACCATGGCTCCCAAGCTGGCTTGCACCAGGCCCAAACGCACCACCGCCAACCAACCCAAGACAGGCCCCTGTTTCATGTCAAGGCCCCCATGCTGCGCAAGCCCCAGGCGCTGACCATCATGCCGCTGACGTACAAGGGCACACCCAAGGCACTCAGGCGCAAGGCCCGTTGCACCGGTTGATCCATGAAGCTGCGCATCAGTGGCCATTGGGCCACCGACAACAAAAACACCCCTGAGGCGTGCCAAGGCAAGTCCAGGTGCAAGAGGTATCCCACCACGGCCCACTGGGGCAAACCCATCATCAAGCAGGCCACCACGGCGGCACGGTCCACCCCCAGTTGCACGGGCAAAGATCGCACGCCCATTTGGGCATCGCCTTGCACCGACTTGAAATCGTTCAAGGTCATGATGCCGTGCGCTCCCAGGCTGTACAACAAGGCCAGCACCACCGAGTGGGCATCGGGCAACGCGCCACCCAACATCACAGCCGCACCGGTGATCCAAGCCAGTCCCTCGTAGCTCAGGGCGCACGCGGCGTTGCCCCACCAACCATTGGCCTTCAGTCTCAACGGGGGCGCGCTGTAGGCCCAAGAAAACGCCAAACCCAACAACGTGGCATAAAAGCCCCAAAGCCCCAACTGCCATGACCACAGGGCCGAGAGTCCCGTCCACAACACTGCGATGTACAAGCCCCAGCGACCCGGCATGCGCCCTGAAGGAATGGGGCGCTGGGGTTCATTGATGGCATCGACATGGCGATCAAACCAGTCATTCACCGCTTGGCTGCTGGCGCACACCAATGGGCCCGTCAAAATCAGCCCCAGGGCAATGACCCAGGCCTGTCCGCTCAGACCTTGGCCGGAGGCGACCACGCCACAGGCAAAAGCCCACATGGGCGGAAACCAGGTAATGGGTTTGAGCAGTTGGGCAATGGCCCCAGGCTGAGGAAGCTGCATGTCCGCATTTTTTGCGGGACAGTAAAAATTGTCAAGTGAGGTTTACACTTGCGACCCAATCAGATTTTTTCATCCTCGGTCAACATGCCAAAGCGGCGCAGCTTGACGTACAGGCTTTGGCGCGACAAACCCAGCATTTCGGCGGCCGAAGCGCGGTTGTTTTGGGTCAGATTCAGGGCCGACTGGATGCAACTGCGCTCGATCATGTCGGTGGTCTCGCCCACGATGTCCTTGATGGGCATGCGCCCTACCAGTCCCGAGAGTTCGGACAACTGCCCCGCCAGAGCCGGGCTGGTCGAAGGCGACTCGATGTGGCGCTGGCGTTGCACGTCGCGCACAAAAAACGCATACGAATCGTCGCCCTCGGTCAAGGTCACGGCACTGATCTCGACTTGCAAGTTCAGCCCCGACAAGGTCTTGAGTTCGGTGGCAAAACCACGAACCGGATGCATCTGGCGCAAGTGGGTGTGGATCACACCCCAATCGACCGAACCACGGCTCAACCAATCTTCAAAGGGTTGGCCCTGCAGCTGACTGGCCGACAGCGCCCCCACCAATTGCAAAAACTCTTCGTTGGCATCGCTGATTCGCCCCTG
>CAWUNN010000115.1:0-6165 GCA_963923185.1 uncultured Limnohabitans sp.
GAAAGAAGACGACATCAGACGATCTTGACGCTCAGGTTGGGCAAGCCATCGATGTGCATCTCGATCAGATCGCCTTTGACCACCGGGCCCACGTTCTCAGGCGTGCCCGAGTAAATGATGTCGCCAGGGAACAGTTCAAAGGCTTGTGAGAGTTTGACGATTTGTTCGGCCACCGACCAGATCATCATGTTGAGATCGGCACTTTGTTTGGTCACGCCATTGACTTTCAGCCAAATCGCGCCTCGGGTGAAATGCCCGGTGTCAGACACCTTGTGAACAGGGCCCATGGGCGCCGAGCGGTCAAAACTTTTGCCGATTTCCCAAGGCTTTTTCTGATTGCCCATTTCGCGCTGCAAATCGCGTCGCGTCATGTCCAAGCCCAAGCTGTAGCCATACACCAAGTCCAATGCCCGCTCCAAACTGACGTTGCGCCCCCCTTTGCCCAAGACGGCGATCAGTTCGGCCTCGTAGTGGTAGTTTTGCGTCAGCGGTGGATACGGGTGATCGGCCACCGTGCCGGGTGCCACGTACTGCACGGCATCGGTGGGTTTTTGGAAGAAAAATGGGGGCTCTCGCTTGGGGTCAGAGCCCATCTCGCGGGCGTGTGCTTCGTAGTTGCGGCCGATGCAGTAAATGCGGCGAACCGGAAACACCTGGTCGCTGCCCACAATGGGCACCGTCACGCCAGGCACTTCAAACGGGGTTTGGGGCTTGGATTGGGAGATGCCTGGGGTGGCGCAACCGGCCACGGCACCGGCTGACATCAGCGCCGAGTCGCGTAAAAAATATCGTCTTTGCATGAATGAAATCGGCCCCTTTCGGGGCCGCCTGGCGTTTGAATTTATTTGGCTGGTGCGCCGCGCATGACCCAAGACACCATTTGATGGATTTTCTCATCGGGCACTTGGTTGTGAGCGGGCATGGGCACCCTGCCCCACACCCCCATGCCACCGTTTTTGATTTTGTTGAACAGCAGCTCGTTGGCGTTGGCCTGGTCTTTGTATTTTTCGGCCACGGCTTTGAAGGCCGGACCCACCACCTTGACGTCGGGGTTGTGGCACATCAAGCAGCCCAGGTCACGGGCGGTGTTGAAGACTTCGGCATTGTCTTGGGCCTGGACCACGCCCAAACTCAGGGCCAGTGCACAGAGGGTTGTGATTTGTTTCATGGCAATGATGATTTCAAAAAAAGTCAAACAGGATGGCCCAGAGGCCATCCGTTGGGATCAATAGGCCAAAGGAGAGGGGCGAACCTGAACCTTGTACACCTTGGGGTATGCATCGGCCCCACCTTCACCATGGAAGTTGGTGCGGGTGCCCGATGTGGTCCACAAGCCCTTGCCCTTCCAGCCGGCTTTGGGGTCGTCGATTCGGCCATCGGCATTTTTAGAGAAAAAGCCCAATGGGTAAGGGATGCGCAATGACACCCATTGCCCTTTGACCAAGGCCAACAAAGATTCGCTGCCGTTGGTCAAAGCCACAGGCACATCGCGCCCCAGACCCAGCGTGTTTTCCACGTCCACGGCCACATAGTAGGCATGGTCGGCGCTGCCATTGGGATCGTCAACCCCCTTGAATTGGGGGCCAGGGAAGCGGTAGATGGTCCAGCCCTCGGGGCAATGTTTGCCTTCAGCGGCGCTGGGGCCATTCAAGGGGCCTTTGCACAGGTTGCGATCAAAGCTGGCCAACTGACCGCTGGAGAGCACCGACCAGACCACGCCCTTGGAGTCGATGTCCAATCCACGCAGACCATAGTAGCCCTCGGGGGGTTGGTAGATCTCGGCCAAGGCGGTGTGGGTGGGGTCGCTGCCCGGGTCCAAGCGGATCAAGAAACTGGGTTGATCGACCCTGGAGAAGCCCACGTCCATCGACTGGCCCCAGACCGAGTTGTCTTTGGGACTGGTTTGCACGCCATAAAAGCCAGTCATGACGCGCTTGTCTTTGCTGGGGTCGGCGGGCTTGCCCAAATCGGTGTATTCGTCGCGCTTGCCGTTGCCGTTGTAGTCCAGCACGATCGGCGTCCAGCCTTGCGAGGCTTGCTCGTCACCGGTTTTGAGGAATTTTTTGGTGTCCAACCAGCCCACGGCGCTGAAGCCTGGGCCACCGGCACTGGTCCACAAGATGTTTTTGTCATCGCGCGACATGTACAGGTGGTGGGTGGTGAAGCAGGTGTTGACCAGCTTCCACTCTTTCTTTTTGGGGTCGTACATGGACAACTGGCGCACCGACTCGGCCAAGGGCAGCACTTTGGCCGACGGATGGTTGGAGCCTTGCTTGCAGAAGTCAGGGTTGGCAAAAGGACGGATGCGGGCCGAGAACCAGACCTGACCTTGGTCGTCGATGATGTTGTTGTGGATGCTGGTGTGGCCATCCCAAATGGCCTCAGTGCCAAAATAAGCAGAAGGGCCTTTGGGCTGCTCTTTTTGGCCAAACAATTTGGGATCCAAATAAGGCATCACCACTTCGCCGGCTTTGTGATTGACCGGGTCCAAGTAGGGCACTCGGTCGGTCGACTCTTCGGGCGCAGCCCAGAACCAGCCGTTGGGATGGAGCTTGTTGTTGCGCTTGTCGGAGCTGGCGCCATCGTGGATGTAGTACTTGTTGCTGGAGTAATCCCACATGGTCACGACCATGTTGCGCTCAACCCCTTGTGGTCGGGTGGGTTTGGCAAAGGGCAATTCGCCTTTTTCGATGCGATCGCTCCAATCGGCAAAGAGCTCTAAGCCTTTGTCAGGCCCAATGCGCGACAGCGCCAAGCCCATGTAGGCCATGGCTTGGCCGGCTTGGGTGCGGTAGGCCCACGCGCCCACCGAGTCACCGTTGGCCATTTTCTTGAAGAACTCGGGCACTTCGCGCATGCCTTTGGAGCCCAAGGCGTGACACGACTGGCACGAGTTTTTGATGGTATCGACCCAGTAGTGCTGCTTTTTGATCACTGCAGGGATGCCGTTGCCTTGGTCGCCCGTACCGGGGAAGTCAGAGGCTTTGGGGATTTGCAGCATCGAGTACCAGTACATGCCTGGGTAGTACTGAGCAGCTGATTTTTCATCGGGGGCGGGCACGGCCTTGAGGTCGAGCTTTTGGCCAGGTTGGGCGGTGACTTTGTCAGAGTCCACCAAGCCGTAGCCCCGCACCCACACTTGGTACTTGGCCGAGGGCATCTGGGGAATGGCATAGCGCCCCTTGTCGTCGGTGACCACCACCTTGGCCAGCTTGGTGGGCAAATCGGTGGTTTCGGCAATCACCCAAACCCCGGCTTCGGGGCCATTGGGGCCGGTCACCACGCCGGTGATGACGTTTTTGGGGATGGCAGACTGCGCTTGGGCCGCTCCAAGGGCCAAAGCCAGCGCTGAAAACGCCCAGATTTTCTGGAGACGGGTCATGTCGTGTTCTCCTTGACTGACAACTGTTGATCAACAGACCAATTATTCAATCGCCGCCGACATTCACCCCTAGGGTCATCCCGTAGTGATAAACGATTCACCCGGCTTGCAGGGCTGTTTTTTGTAGCCGATGTGACACAGCGTGGGGTCTTTGCATTGGCGCGCAGGAATGGATCGGCGATGATTTCAATGGCAGTGGTAGAGGAATCGGAACAAGGAATCGACATGACACAAGTGAGTTGGAGCGGTGGCGAAGAACATTGGGCCCAAAAAGGCGATGTGAAATTGTTTTTGTGGCACCGCAAGCGAGCGGCAGGCACCCCGTTGGCGGGCACCTTGTTTTTTGTGCATGGCTCGTCCATGGCTTCGCAGCCCACCTTTGATTTAACGGTGCCAGGGCGTCCCGATTCTTCGGCCATGCAATGGTTTGCCGAGCGCGGCTTTGACACTTGGACCATGGACCATGAGGGTTATGGCCGATCAAGCAAACACCGAGACATCAACTCGGACATCTCCAATGGCGCCGATGATTTGAGGGCCGGCACCGAGTACATTCGAAAAACCACCGGTTGTGGCCCCCTGCACTACTACGGCATTTCTTCGGGCGCCCTGCGTGCGGCCTTGTTTGCCCAGCGCCACCCTGAGCATGTGGCCAAATTGGCACTGGATGCCTTTGTCTGGACCGGCAAAGACAGCCACACGCTGGAGAACCGCCGCAAAAAACTGCCCGATTACATCGCCTTGAATCGTCGCCCCATCGATCGGGCCTTTGTGCAAAGCATTTTTGATCGCGACCACCCCGGCACCGCCGATCAGGCCACCATCTCGGCTTTTGCCGACGCCATCTTGACGCTGGACAGCAGCATGCCCACGGGCACCTATGTGGACATGTGCTCGAAGTTGCCCGTGGTCGAACCGACCCAAATCAAAGTGCCCACCTTGGTCATGCGAGGTGAGTTCGATGGCATTGCTTCACTGCAAGACCTGATCGATTTTTATGTGCGCTTGCCACATGCCAACAAACAGTTCAGCGTCATGAAGGGCATCTCGCATGCCAGTTTTCAGCAAAAGAATTACAAGATGGTGTATCACATCTTGCACAGCTACCTGACGCAGCCCGACCCGGTCTACGTGGCTTGACATGACACCCGCCCAACCACCGAATCTGCGCCGTCGACAGTGGCTTGCGCTCAGTGCCGCAGCCACCACCCTGGCCTGCCCTGTGGTGCGCTCGCAAACCTTCAGTCGGCCGATTCGCATCGTGGTGCCGGCCGCACCCGGGGGCTTCACGGACATCGTGGCCCGCTTGACGGCCATCAAGCTGGGCGCAGGCCTGGGTGCGCAGGTGGTGGTTGAAAACCGCCAAGGCGCGGGCTCGACCATCGGTGCCGATCATGTGGCCAAGTCGCCCGCAGATGGCCACACCTTGTTGATGTCATCCACCACCCATGTCTTGGGTCAGGCCGTGTACGGCAAGCTGCCCTATGACCCCATCAAGTCGTTTGCACCGGTGGCGAAATTGGTGGATTCGGCCTACATCTTGGTGGTCCATCCCCAGGTCAAAGCACAAAACACCAAAGAGTTCATCGCCTTGGCCAAGGCCCAACCCGATGCCATCCATTACGGCTCTTCGGGCAATGGCAGCTCGCAGCACCTGACTGGGGCCTTGTTCAATGCCATGACAGGTGCTCGACTCAAGCATGTGCCCTATCGGGGCAGCGCGGGGGCCACCACCGACTTGTTGGCAGGCACCATCGATTGCAGTTTTGCTGGCGTGCCCAATGTGTTGCAATTGGTCCAGCAAGGCAAGTTGCGGGCGCTGGGTGTGACCACCTCACGGCGCATTGAGCAATTGCCCGATGTGCCCACTTTGGCCGAGTCGGGCGTGCCGGGCTACGAGGCGTCGATTTGGTTGGCTTTGTTGGCCCCAGCGGGCACGCCCCAAGAGCTGATTGCGCGTGACCACGCCGAGCTGGCCAAAGGCTTGTCCACGCCCGACGCCATCAAGACCTTGTATGACGCAGGCGTCTCACCCGGCGTGCTCAACCCCCAAGAGACCGCTGACTTGATGAACAAGGACATGGTGCGCTGGAGCAAGGTGATCCGCGACTTGGGGATCAAGCCCGATTGAGCTGGGCCCTGCAGACAGGGCCGGGTTCAGGCTTGTCGGGGTTGAATCTGCGCGCGGTGCTCGATCACCGCTTCGCGCACAATGGATTGCAAGTCGCGGCTGTCTGGCGAATCCAAACTGGACAACAACAGCTGCTTCATGCGCGGCTCCCAAAATTTTTTGATGTGCAAAGCGATGCCGCTTTTGGCTTCACTGCGATCGGGCATGCTGCTGAAAAAATCGCCAATCCGATTGGCCATGTCCACCAAGTGATGGATATCCATGGGGGGTCACCTTGTTGAATGATAGGGGCTGTCAGTGAAGCGCTGCAGGTGGGTGTAAGCCACCAAACCGCCGGCTTTGACTTGTCCGGCCAGAGCCAGGTTGTGGCGCTGGGCCATCTCCACGGCCATGGCCGTGGGGGCCGAGACCGCAGCCAAGACACCAGCACCCCATGCAATGGTTTTTTGCACCATCTCGAAGCTGGCGCGGCTGGTGATGGCCACAAAACCACTGCGGGGGTCGATGCCCAGCTTGACCAAATGTCCGATCAATTTGTCCAAGGCATTGTGTCGGCCGACGTCTTCGCGCAGGTGCAAGACCTGCCCACTCAGACTGACCCATGCGGCCGCATGGGTCAGTCTGAGTGGGCAGGTCTTGCACCTGCGCGAAG
>CAWUNN010000116.1:0-6164 GCA_963923185.1 uncultured Limnohabitans sp.
CTTGCACACCTACCAAGCTGGTTCGACCTTGTTCATGCACTCCATTGATCGGCTTGCCGAGCATGGCATTTACATCATCGAAGACGTCAGCAGCACTGACTTGTTTCGCTACCAACAATTTTTTACCCATCAAAATTATGTGGTCGAGTATGTATGCTTGTATCGACCCAATATGGGTTTGCGTGACAACAGTCTGATCGTGATCCGCAAGCCATGATTCAAGGCAGCTTGTTTCACACTTGAGCCCACCATGCAAGAAGTGTGCGATGAGTTCGTCATCGTTTTGAATACCCATGCAAAACAATGGGGTATGTACTAGGTGCCCGACGACAGGCTGGGTGTTAGATTTTAAAGACGGTCAGTTTGAAACATTAACAGTTTCACACTCGCCAACGTCTTTTTTCATCGATTCACGCTTCAAAGGATTGTCATGTCCCAACCGTCTCCACACAGAAGAAAGATCGTCAAAGCAAGTGGCAGTGCCTTTTTGGCTGCTTTGGGGGCCATTCCATTGCGTGGTCATGCGGCCGATCCAGTGAACATCGGCGCGCTCTACCCAGTCACGGGCAGCATGGCTCAAATTGGAACGGGTTGCGTGGCGGCTGCCAAATTGGCTGTGAAAATGATCAATGATGCAGGTGGAATCAAGTCTTTGGGGGGCGCCAAGCTCAATCTCATCATCTCGGATGTACAAAGCGACACGACCGTCACCAGGACCGAAACCGATCGCTTGATCACCAGCAACAACCTCTCTGCCATTCATGGTTGCTATGCATCTGCGCTCACACTGATTGCTTGTGAGGTGGCAGAGCGTGCCAAAGTGCCTTTGATCACCGGTTCGAGCTCGGACATGCTCAACAAAGGTGGGCGCAAATATACTTTCACACCTTTTGCCAGAGCCTCACAATTTGCGCAAACGCAATTGCAGATGTCCAAGCTGACCACTGACAAACCCAAGGTGGCGGTGATCTTTGAAAACACAGCGTTTGGCACGGCAACCTCCAATGGCATCAAAGAGTTGGCCCCTGGCGAAGGTGTTGAGATCGTCATGTTTGAGCCCTATTCGGCGGGGTTCACCGATGCTGCGCCCCTGCTCAATAAAGTCAAAGCCTCAGGCGCCAACACCTTGTTTTCGTTGTCCTACTTGAATGACCTGATTTTGATTGTCAGAACCATTCGGCAAATGGGGCTCAATATTGCAGTCAATGCGGGCTCTGGCGGTTTTGTGATGCCTGATTTTTATAAAAATGTCGGTAAGCTGGCCGAAGGCTTGCAAGGCGTGACTCACTGGAACCATGACATCAGCCCCGAGTCCAAAAAAGTCAATGAAGAATTCAAAAAGATAACCGGTGAGTTTTTATTTGAATACGGCGGTGGCCTGATTGCGCAAACCTACATGCTGGCAGACGCACTAGAGCGCTGCGCATCCAGAGACCCCCAAAAGGTGCGTGAAGAGCTTTCGACTCTGGATGTGTCTTCTGGCTTTGCCGCCATGGCACCTGGCGGCCGAGTGAAATTTGGTCCCGACGGAAAAAACATTTATGGCCGTCCCATTGGCGTTCAATGGCAAAACGCCGATCTCGCCAGCATCTTCCCCAAAGATTTTGCCAAAGCAGCAGTCTTGAAAACCTAAAAAATTCACTCAATGTTTGAAACGGTATTGCAAGCGGTCATCAATGGCTTGCTGATTGGTGGCATTTACGCTTTGGTCAGCATTGGTGTGACCCTCATCTTTGGGGTGGTCAAGATCGTCAATTTTGCTCAGGGTGAGTTTGTCATGATTGGCATGTACTTGAGCTACTACTTGACCAATCAATTTGGCATTGATCCCGTGGTGTCGGTTTTATTTTCAATGCCCATTCTTTTTGTCGTTGGTGTGTTGATCCAGCATTATTTGATCAGGCGGGTACTTGGACTCAATGACCTGCCCCAGATATTTTTGACTTTTGCGCTCTCGTTGCTGATCACCAATCTTTCATTGATGTTATTCACCGCCAATTACAGAACGCTTCACACTTGGTATTCAGATGAGGCCTTTCACTTTGGCGATATCTATATTCCTTATGCCAAATTGATTGCATTCGTATTGGCCATGTTGCTCAGCGCGGTATTGTGGGTTTTTCTGAAGACCACAGACCTGGGCAAAGCGATGCGAGCAGCCTCACAGAATCGGGATGTGGCGCAATTGATGGGCATCAATCCAAACCGTGTCTTTGCTGTCGCACTTGGCATTGCGCTGGCTTTGGCCGGTGCGGCCGGCTCGCTGTTGATGCCTTTTTACCCTGCGTACCCCATGGTGGGACAGGTCTTTGTGCTGATGGCTTTTGTGGCGGTGGTGTTGGGCACCTTGGGCAACGTCATGGGGGCCTTGGTGGCCAGTCTGTTGATGGGCGTTGCCGAATCTTTGGGGATTCAATTCATTGGGGCAGATTCAGGGCTGATTGTGGTCTTTGTTTTGTTATTGGCCACTTTGGCCTTTAAGCCCAGTGGCTTGGCTGGCGCATGGAGAAAGAAGTGAGCCACTCAGCGCATCGTCAGCGGTTTTTTATCGTCACCTTGCTGCTGTGCATGATTGCATTGCCTTGGGTGATCAAAAGTTCGTTTGCCCTTGAAATTTTTGTTCGCATTCTTCTTTTCGCATTCATTGGTACCTCTTGGAATCTATTGGGTGGATATGCCAAACAATTTTCTCTAGGGCATGCGGCGTTTTTTGGCTTGGGTGCCTATACCTCGACTTTGATGGAGATCAATTTTGGAATCTCACCCTGGATCGGCATGGTGGTGGGCGGGTTGGTGGGGATGTTGGCCAGTTTGCCTGTGGGCTGGTTGTGCTTCAGACTGAAAGGCCCGTATTTCACCATTTCAACCATTGCCACGGCAAATGTGTTGATGCTGATTTTTTTGAAGTTCAGAGATTTTGCATATGGAGCCGAGGGCGCCACGATCCCCAATCTGGGGCACGAGCCGCTCATGATGCAATTTGAAAACAAGGCTTCTTACTATTACATCGTGCTGGCTTTGTTGGTGATTGCTTTGCTCATCACCGCATGGATAGAAAAGTCAAGGACTGGATACTATCTGATCGCATTGGGTGAAGATGAAGACGCGGCCGATGCCAGCGGTGTCAATGTGGCCAAAGTCAAGCGCAATATATTGATGCTGTCAGCCTTTTTAACGGGTTTGGCCGGTACTTTTTACACGCAATACATTTATTTCATCGATCCACAAACGGCCTTCAGCTTCAATGTGTCGATTGAAGCGGCATTGGTCTCGATTGTCGGAGGTGTAGGTACATTGTGGGGGCCAGTCATTGGCACTGTGCTGCTGGAGACGACCACGGCATTGTTGCAAAGCTATTTGGGCAATTCGATCGGTGGCATTCAGCTGACTGTTTACAGTTTGATTTTGATGGTGGTGATTTTGCTTAGGCCCACCGGCATTGTGGGTTATTTCAGAGAAAAATTCCGAGCCAGTGCCTGAATGAATGTCCATGAATTAAATCACCGAGTCTTAAATGTCTGATGCTCTTGTCATTAAAAATCTAAATAAAAAATTTGGCGGATTGCACGCCGTCAATGACGTCTCTTTCACTGTTCGAGAAAATGAGACATTGGCTTTGATCGGCCCCAATGGCGCTGGAAAGACAACTGCTTTCAACTTAATCATGGGGTTTCATCAGCCCGACTCTGGTTCCATCAAAGCCATGGGCCATGAAATTTCTGGCTTGAAGCCGCATCAGGTTTGTGAATTGGGCATGGCTCGAACCTTTCAGGTGGCCAAACCGTTCGGCGGCATGACGGTTCTAGAGAACGTGATGACTGGGGCTTTTTTGAGGCATCCCAAGACGCATCATGCCAAAGAGGCGGCCAGAGAATCGATTGAGTTTTTGGGGTTGAGTGCCAAAGAAAGTTTTGCGGCGCGCGATCTGAGCACCATCGATCAGCGCCGTTTAGAAATGGCCAGGGCTTTGGCGACTCAGCCCAAAATCCTTTTGCTTGACGAGGTCATGGCTGGTTTGAATCCCACAGAGGTGGATCAGGCGGTGGCCTTGGTGCAAAAGTTATTGAGCCGTGGATTGACCATCGTGATTGTGGAACATTTGATGCGAGCCATCATGGCAGTGGCCAAGCACATGGTGGTGCTCGATCATGGTCAAAAAATCGCTGAAGGAAGCCCAGAGGAAGTCATTCAAAACCCTGAGGTGGTGCGTGCATACCTCGGCTCTGGCTATGTCAAACGCCAGAGTTGAATCTAGGAAAGTGTTCACATGATTGAGTTATCTGGGGTTTCAGCCAGTTATGGCTCTGTCAAAGCCATCACTGATGTCACCATCAAGGTGGGGGAGGGGGAAGCTGTTGGATTGCTGGGGGCCAACGGCGCCGGCAAGAGCACCACACTGCGCACCATCTCTGGACTGGTCAAACTCAATTCGGGGCGGGTGAGTTTCATGGGGCAAGATTTAAGCCGGCTACAGCCCTATCAAATCATTGAGTTGGGCATTGCCCATGTGCCCGAAGGGCGGCAGGTATTTCCTGAAATGACTGTTCAAGAAAACTTGGAAATTGGAGCCTATGCGCCCCGAGCGAAGCCAGACAGGAAAAGGTCGCTTGAGCTGGTTTACAGCATTTTCCCTAGACTTGCAGAGCGAAAAAATCAATTGGCTGGCACCATGAGTGGGGGCGAGCAACAGATGGTCGCGGTCGGACGTGGTTTGATGCTCAAGCCCAAGCTGCTGATGCTGGATGAGCCTTCATTGGGTTTGGCTCCGGTCATGTGCGATGTGACGTTTGAAAAAATACACGACATACACAAAATGGGAACATCCATTTTGCTGGTCGAGCAAAACGTCAGTCGCGCCTTGAGTTTGGTGGACAGAGCCTATGTTCTAGAAAGCGGTCGAGTGATTTTGGAAGGCACCAATCAAGAGTTGCTCAACAATGAGCAAGTTCAAACTGCATATTTGGGCATTTGAGTTGTCAAGTCTTTTGAAAGTTTAAAATTTTCAACATGAAAAAAATATTGATCACAGGCGCTGCGGGTTTGATCGGAAAAATACTCAGGAACAGTTTGAGAGGTCACTATGAGTTGATTCGATGCTTGGATCTGGCCCCTCAAGAACCGCCTGGCCCTGGCGAAGAGGTGGTGCAAGCCGATCTGCAAGATGTGGCGACACTTTTCAAAGCCATGCAGGGGATGGACGCCGTCATTCATTTGGCAGGCATCTCAGTCGAGGACAGTTGGGAAAAGATATTGCCGGCCAACATTGTTGGTTGTTACAACACCTTTGACTGTGCTCACAAAGCGGGCGTCAAGCGGATGATTTTTGCCAGCTCCAATCATGCGGTCGGATTTCACAGGAGAGAGCGCTTCCTGGATACCGAAGTGGCCACTCGGCCCGATGGGCGATACGGTGTGTCCAAGGTATTTGGCGAGGCACTCGGCCGTCTGTACGCGGACAAATATGGGATGCAAGTGGCTTGCTTGAGGATCGGATCTTTTAGGCCAGACAACAAGCCAGCCGATGTCAGGCAATTGAACACTTGGATCAGCCACAACGACATGATCAGGTTGACCCAAGCCTGTTTGAATCACCCTGGTTTCCACTTCGAAATCATCTACGGCGTGTCCCAAAATTTAAGAAACAGATGGGACAATTCGAAAGTCAAACACATGGGCTACCAGCCTCAAGATGACGCAGAAATATTCAGAGACGAAGTTCATGCCAAAGGGTTGATCGAAGATCCAATTTCTGCGCTGTTTCATGGAGCGATGTATTGCCCCATGGAATTTGTCGGCGATGTGGATCAAATTTCATGACCCCCAGGTGGATCAAGGTTGTCAAATCCAAAACCATGAGGATCTGAGAACAATTTCTTGCCAGCGATGTCCAATTCAGCACACAAGATTGTGCCCGTGTGTGATTCAGTGATGTAGAGAGTTTGCCCCTTGGGGCCACCATATGCCAGGTTGGTGATGTATTTGCTTTTGCAAGAGTTGACCCTGGCCACCGGTTCTCCTGAAGCATCCACGATCCAAACGCAACCCATGCCGACATGTGCAATGGCCAGACGGCCTGCGCTGTCCAGCGCCAAACCGTCTGGGCCCACGCCACCTGAGAGTTGTATGAATGTCCCGACTTTGGACACGCTGGCGTCCAGCATGAG
>CAWUNN010000117.1:0-6127 GCA_963923185.1 uncultured Limnohabitans sp.
GTCTTGCGCGCCAGGGGTTTGGCCACAGCGCGAGCGCTGGATTTGGCGCTGGTGACTTTCTTTTTACGGCTGCCTGCATCATCTTGGTTGTGGGCCAAAATGAAATCGCGCACACAAGGGTAGACGACTTCACGCCAGCGTCGGCCACTGAAGATGCCATAGTGACCTGCGCCTTTGGCTTCCAAGTGTTGGCGATGTTTGGAGGGGATGCCTTTGCACAAATCGTGTGCCGCTTCGGTTTGTCCCGAGCCAGAAATATCGTCCAATTCGCCCTCGACGGTCAGCAAAGCGGTTTGGGTGATGTCTTGTGGGCGCACCAGTTCCAATTGACCTTTTGCGTTCTTCACTTCCCAAGTGCCTTTGACCAATTTGAAGTCTTGGAAAACGGTTTGGATGGTTTCCAGGTAGTAGTCGGCATCCATGTCCAGCACCGCGTTGTACTCGTCATAAAACTTGCGGTGCGATTCAGCGCTGGAATTGTCGCCTTTGATCAAATCTAAAAAGTAGTCGTAGTGCGAGTTCAAATGGCGATCGGGGTTCATGGCCACAAAACCCGTGTGCTGCAAAAAGCCCGGATAAACCCGACGGCCTGTCCCTGGGAAATTGGATGGGACGCGGTAAATGACGTTGTTCTCAAACCACTCGTGGCTTTTGTTGGTGGCCAAGTTGTTGACGGCAGTGGGCGAGCGTCGTGCATCGATGGGGCCACCCATCATGGTCATGGACATGGGCGTTTTCTCACCCCTGCTGGCCATCAAAGACACCGCAGCCAACACGGGCACGGTGGGCTGGCACACGCTGATCACATGCATGTTGCCGTATTGGCCTTGCAAGTAGCGAATGAACTCTTGGACGTAATGGACATAATCGTCCAAGTGAAATGCGCCGTCTTCCAGCGGCACGGTGCGGGCGTTCTTCCAATCGGTGATGTAGACCTTGTGGCCACCGAGCATGGTGCGCACGGTGTCGCGCAGCAAAGTGGCGTAGTGGCCAGACAAGGGGGCCACGATCAGCACCACGGGTTGACCTTTGAGCTTGTTCAAAGTCGCGGCATCGTCGCTGAAACGCTTGAATCGGCGCAACTCACAAAAGGGCTTGTCGATCTCAACCCGCTCGTGAATGGCCACCTCCACCCCATCGACCTTCACCGATTTGAGACCAAAAGCAGGCTTTTCGTAGTCTTTTCCCAATCGATACAGCAAGTCGTAGGCCGCTGACATGCGATGTGACAAGCTGTTTTGACCCCAAGGGGACAAAGGATTGCTGTACAGCTTCGAGGCAGCTTGCGCGAAGTCGGCAAACGGCTCCATCAAAGAGCGTTGGGCTTCGTAAATTTGGTAAAGCATGTGTGCCTCTTGCGTAAAAAGTTAACCTCAATATATCAGGTCAAACCCGTATAAATTGGAGTCCAGACTCCAATTTGACGGTCTGCCCAACACATGCTTGACATCTTTTGTCAGGTCAGGGTCAGCCTGGGTTCAAGCCAACACGGTGGCCATGGCATGGCACACGTGCGCCACGTTGTGGTTGTTCAGTGCGGCCACGCACATGCGGCCGCTGTCGGTGCCGTAGACGCCAAACTCAGAGCGCAAGCGAACCATTTGGTCTTTGCTCAAGCCCGAGTAACTGAACATGCCAATTTGTTGGGTGATGAAACTGAAGTCTTGCTTGACGCCGGCGGCCTTCAAACCGTCGACCAGTTTCTGGCGCATGTCCTTGATGCGAACGCGCATCTCACTCAATTCTTTTTCCCACAGTGCACGCAATTCGGGGTTGCCCAAGACCGTGGCCACGACTGCACCGCCATGGGTGGGTGGGTTCGAATAGTTGGTTCGAATCACGATTTTCAATTGCGACAGCACCCGATCGGCCTCGTCTTTGTCGGCACACAGCACCGACAAGGCGCCCACGCGCTCGCCATACAGGTTGAAACTCTTGGAGAAAGAGGTGGAGATGAAAAACAGCAGACCAGCGGCCACAAATTTGCCCACCACCGCGCCATCTTCGGCAATGCCATGGCCAAAGCCCTGATAGGCCATGTCCAAAAATGGGGTCAATTGGCGGGCTTGAATGACTTCGATCACTCTGTCCCATTGAGCCAAGCTCAGGTCATAGCCAGTGGGGTTGTGACAGCAGGCGTGCAACAACACAATGGTGCCGGACTCGGCTGCGTTCAAAGAGGCCAGCATGCCCTCAAAGTCGATGCCCCGTTTGGCCGCGTCGTAGTAGGCATAGGTCTGGACGGTGAAACCAGCGTTGGTGAAAATGCCGCGATGGTTCTCCCAACTGGGGTCGCTGATCAACACCTTGGCTTGGGGCAACAACTTGCGCAAGAAGTCAGCACCCACCTTCAAGCCACCCGTGCCGCCCAAGCCCTGGATGGTGGCCACACGCCCGCTTTGGACCACTTCAGAGTCGGTGCCAAAGACCAAACCTTTGACGGCGTTGTCATAGGCGGCAATGCCGTCGATGGGCAGGTAGTTTCGGGCAGCCGGCTTTTCAACCAGCCATTGCTCGGCTTTTTGCACACATTGCAACAAAGGCATCTTGCCGTCTTCACCAAAGTACACGCCCACACCCAAGTTGACTTTGTTGGGGTTGGTGTCCTTGGCAAATTGTTCGTTCAGACCCAAGATCGGGTCGCGGGGGGCCATTTCGACGGCGCTAAAGAGGTTCATCACGGGTCTCTGTGCAGGGAAAACCCCGATTTTAGTTGTAAAAAACCTGTCACACGCCCTTCGGTTATCCTCTTTTCATGTTTGTCAGTTACCCCGGTTCCCCTTTCGAGTTGTTTCAACCGTATCCGCCAGCGGGCGATCAGCCGGCGGCGATCGAAAAACTGGTTGAGGGCTTGGCCGATGGCGAGGCATTTCAAACCTTGTTGGGGGTCACGGGCTCGGGCAAGACGTTCACCATGGCCAATGTGATTGCACGCGCGGGTCGCCCGGCCATCGTATTTGCCCCCAACAAGACCTTGGCCGCGCAGTTGTACAGCGAGTTTCGCGAGTTTTTTCCCAAAAACGCCGTCGAATATTTCGTCAGTTACTACGATTACTATCAACCCGAAGCCTATGTGCCGCAGCGCGATTTGTTCATTGAAAAAGACAGCGCCATCAATGAACACATCGAGCAAATGCGATTGAGCTGCACCAAAAGCATCCTCGAGCGACGCGATGTGGTCATTGTGGCCACGGTCTCAGCCATTTATGGCATCGGTGAGCCTGAGAGTTACCACCGCATGGTCATGACTTTGCGCAGCGGTGACACTTTGGGTCAGCGTGACCTGATCGCGCAACTGGTGCGCATGCAATACACCCGCAACGACCTTGAGTTTGTGCGGGGCTCCTTTCGGGTGCGCGGTGACACCATTGACGTCTTTCCGGCCGAGCATTCTGAATTGGCCATTCGCATCGAGTTGTTTGACGACGAAATCGACAGCTTGCAACTGTTTGACCCCTTGACGGGTCAAGTCAAACAAAAAATCCCACGCTTCACGGTGTACCCAAGCAGTCATTACGTCACCCCGCGTGACAAGGTGTTGGCCGCCATCGAGACCATCAAGGCCGAACTCAACGAGCGGGTCAAAGAATTGGTGGGCATGGGCAAACTGGTCGAGGGCCAGCGCCTAGAGCAACGCACCCGCTTTGACCTCGAAATGCTGTCAGAGGTTGGGCATTGCAAAGGCATTGAAAACTACACCCGCCACCTCTCGGGCGCAGCCCCAGGAGAGCCGCCCAGCACCTTGACCGACTACCTGCCCAAAGACGCGCTGATGTTTTTGGACGAGAGCCATGTGCTGATGGGGCAGTTTGGTGGCATGTACAACGGTGACCGATCGCGCAAAACCACCTTGGTCGAGTACGGTTTTCGTTTACCCAGCGCCCTGGACAACCGCCCCTTAAAGCTAGAAGAGTTTGAGCAACGCATGCGCCAGGTCGTGTTTGTCTCGGCCACCCCGGCCGATTACGAAAAGCAACGCGCAGGCCAAGTGGTCGAGCAATTGGTGCGTCCCACGGGGCTGGTCGACCCCGAGGTCGAGGTGCGCCCGGCCATCCACCAAGTCGATGACGTGTTGCAAGAGATTCGGTTGCGGGTCGAAGTGGGTGAGCGCGTCTTGATCACCACCTTGACCAAGCGCATGGCCGAGCAACTGACCGATTACCTCAGTGACAACGGCGTGAAAGTGCGCTACTTGCACAGCGACATTGACACCGTGGAGCGAGTCGAGATCATCCGCGATTTGCGTTTGGGTGCGTTTGACGTGTTGGTGGGCATCAACCTGTTGCGCGAGGGATTGGACATCCCTGAAGTCTCTTTGGTGGCCATCTTGGACGCCGACAAAGAAGGTTTTTTGCGCAGCGAGCGCAGTTTGATCCAGACCATTGGCCGCGCCGCCCGCAACCAACGCGGCAAATCCATTTTGTACGCGGACAAAATCACCGACTCCATGCGCCGCGCCATGGACGAGACGCAGCGCCGTCGCGAGCGCCAAATCGCCTTCAACACAGAGCACGGCATCGTGCCGCGCAGCGTGGTCAAACAGGTCAAAGACCTCATTGATGGGGTATACAGCCAAAAGGCAGGTCAAGAGGCCGAGCGCTTGGCGCAAATCAAAGTCGAACTGGACGACATGGACGAAAAAACCCTGGCGCGCGAGATCAAGCGACTGGAAAAAACCATGCTCGAGCACGCCCGCAACCTCGAGTTCGAGCAAGCCGCGCGCACCCGCGACCAGTTGGCCATGCTCAAACAACGCATCTTGGGTGCAGGCTCAGGTGAGGTCACCACCAGCACTTAAGTCTCCTTACTGCCTTGTTGATGTTGCACAGTCACAGTTCCCTTTTCCAGGATTTGTATCGCGTCTTTTGATCCCAAAATCGTGGACATGATCACCCACGACGCCACCCACAAACACCTCTTTCAGGCCCCCGAGATCGTGCGCGACTTGGTGTGCACCTTTGTGCCCCACCCATGGTTGCGCGCCCTGGACTTCGACACCCTAGAGCCCGTGCCCAGCAGTTTTGTCAACGACGACATGCGTCAGTTCCACAGTGATGTGATCTGGCGCCTCAAGGCCGATGGGCGCTGGGTCTACTTGTATTTGCTGATTGAATTCCAAAGCAGCGTGGACCCCTACATGGCGCTGCGCACCTTGAACTACGTGGCCATGTTGTACCAAAGCCTGGTGCGCCAGCAACAAGCACTGGCCCACCCCATGCTGCCCCCTGTTTTGCCCATCGTGCTGTACAACGGCGATGTTCCCTGGCGAGCGGCCACCGAGATCCAACAGTTGATCCCCGCACTGCCCCCAGAGCTGCAGGCCTACAGCCCCAAGCTGAGCTACATCTTGATCGATGAAGAGCGAGACCTGCCCGAGCTGGAGATGGATAACTTGCTCACGCACCTGATGCGCTTTGCCCACGCGATCGATGCGCAAGACCGAGATCATCACCTTGCCAAGGCGCAAAAATTAGTACAAAATGATGCAAAGTTAAATCAACATATTCGATCATGGCTGCAAGCGTTGTGGGTTCAAAAGGGTCTGCACATGACCGATGCGGTCATCACCAAGCAAGGGGATATCAACATGGCGTTCAAGTTTGGCTTTGAAAAGTGGGCCGAGGGCATGCAAGACACTTGGCGGCAAGAGGGCATCGCAAAGGGCATTGAAGAAGGCATCGAAAAGGGTATCGAAAAGGGTATCGAAAAGGGTATCGAAAAGGGCATCGAAAAGGGCATTGAACAAGGCGAGAGCAGGGTGCTGCAAAAGCAGTTGATCAAACGTTTTGGCACATTGCCCGAAGATGTCATGGTCAAACTGCAGCAAGCCAGCGCACCGCAGTTAGAAACATGGGCAGAACGCGTGCTGGATGCCCCCACATTGACTCACATATTTGCCGACCAAGCCTGACAGTTTTCTGACGATTTACGCAGGTCAATAGGCAATAAAACCCACATTTCATTAGGGCCTAAAAACCGAACTACTAGGGTGAACGCCCATTTTTTGTCCAAGGCAAAAATAAGGGTTTGTCCAAGCTTTGATGCGTTTTTGGCTTGGACAAATGCCAATAATTCGAATAAAACAAGGGTAAACACCTATATTATGTCCATGACGATTTCGGTCAAA
>CAWUNN010000118.1:0-6115 GCA_963923185.1 uncultured Limnohabitans sp.
CCTGCAAGGTCTCGTCGGCCATGGCCGCACTGGGCGGGTTGCGGGTCTGGGCATGAAAGCGCAGCGTCTGCAAACGCGAGGCCAAACGCACCAACACCACCCTTAAATCGCGCGAAAAAGCCAACAACATGCGCCGGATGCTCTCCACGCGGCCACGGGCACTGACGGCGGCATGGGCGCTGTCTTGGATGCGGGCTTGGCGCTGCAGTTGGTTGAGTTGGGTCACCGATTGCGCCAACCGAGCCACATCTGGGCCAAATGCACGCGACAAAGCCTCTTGTGGCTTTTGCAAATGGTCGCTGGCATAGACCAAATAGGCACACGCTTGCAGCGCTTCGTCACCACCCATGTCGCGCAAAATCGCAGCCATGCCTTCGGCATGGATCCAAGCGTTTTCACCCGAATCCAAACCTTGACTGGCCAACAAAGGGTGCGCAAAAGAGCGTGCCCGCTCCAGCGTCAGCCCCTCTTGCTGAGCCGTTGCCGTATGGGCGGCCACAGCCACCACCTGGGCGGCGGGCCGATCAGCGGCTGTTTGGCTTTTCATTTCGGTGTCAGCTAAAGCGGGATAATTCAGTCCACAGAATCGTAAACGATGTCAGGCGCCATGCGCAAAAGGAGAATTTCAAATGAGTTCTGGTTTTTTAAAAGGCAAGACAGCATTGGTCACGGGCTCGACCAGCGGCATCGGCTTAGGGCTTGCCCAAGCCCTGGCCCGCCAGGGTGCTCGCATCGTGGTCAACGGATTTGGCGAGGTCGACGCCGCGCGCCAAGCCATCGAGTCTTTGGGTGTGTCCACCTTGTACCACGGCGCCGACATGAGCAAAGTCGATCAGATCGAAGACATGATGGCCAGCATCACCCAACAATGGGGCGGCGTCGATATTTTGGTCAACAACGCGGGCATTCAACACGTGGCCCCCATCGAGACCTTTCCGGTCGAGCGTTGGGATGCGGTGATCGCCATCAATTTGTCCAGTGCATTTCACACCACCCGGCTGGCTTTGCCGGCCATGCAAGCCGCCAATTGGGGACGCATCATCAACGTGGCCTCGGTCCACGGCTTGGTCGCTTCGGTCCAAAAAGCCGCGTATGTGGCGGCCAAACACGGCATCGTCGGCTTGACCAAGGTCACTGCGCTGGAAAACGCCACCCGCAACATCACTTGCAACGCCATCTGCCCTGGCTGGGTGTTGACCCCCTTGGTGCAAAAACAAGTGGACGCCAAGGCCCAAGCCATGGGCATTGGCAACGACGAGGCCACTCGGCTGCTATTGGGCGAAAAAGAGCCCTCGATGCAATTCACCAGCCCCGAAGAATTGGGCGAGTTGGCGGTGTTCTTTTGCTCAGATGCCGCCAAAAACGTTCGCGGCGTGGCCTGGAACATGGACGGGGGCTGGACCGCTCAGTGAAGGCCTGCTGATGTGCAAGAGCATGTGAGGCGTGCACAGCACTTGGGCCTGATGGCCCTTTTGACGGGGCTTGCCGCTAGCATGGGCGCATGCAAGCCCTGCCCTTGAATCAAAAGCAATTGGCCCACGCCTTCAGTTTGCGCTTGGCTCAAGCCATGAGCGCTCAGGGTTGGGCCATCAAACCAGGGGTGCTGGTGCAACATTTCAATCGCATGCACCCGGGTGAACCGGTGACTTTGTACAGTGCCCGCAGCTGGCTCAGGGGCGACTACTTGCCACGGCCGCAGCGCCTGATCAGCTTGGCTTTGTGCCTGAAAGTGCCCCCTCATCAGCTGATGTACGGGCAGTTTTATCAAACCCAATTGGCCTCAGAGGCCGCCCCCACTTGGGTATTGAGCGATCGCGAACACCGGTTGGTGCAGGTTCTGCGTCGCCTAGGACCTCTAGACTTTGGTCAAATCGAACAACTGGCTTGGCGCAGCCTCAGCGCCGATCGTGCGTCACCCCGCAGGCCACTCAAGGGCGACTGATCAGTGCCACCGCTCGCGCCTCAATGGCTTGTCCTTGCCCGACTGGTCCAAATTTTTCAGCGGTTTTGGCTTTGACGTTGATCTGCCCGACCTCGATCCCCAAGGCTTGCGCCAGTTGGCGCGCCATTACAGGCATGTGGGCCGCCAACCGAGGCTCTTGGGCCACCACCGTGGCATCGATGTTGTGGACCTGCCAGCCCAAGTCTGCGATGCGCACACCCGCTTGCTTGAGCAATTGCATTGAATCGGCCCCCGCATGGAGTGGGTCGGTGTCCGGAAACATGCGTCCGATGTCGCCCAGGCCTGCTGCGCCCAGCAAGGCATCGGTGATCGCATGGGCCAGCGCATCAGCGTCCGAGTGCCCAAGCAGCCCTTTGCTGTGCGGGATGTGAGCGCCGCCCAGGACCAAGGGACGACCCGGCACCAACGCATGAATGTCCCAGCCTTCACCAATTCTGAAATGGATGCTCATGTGCAATTCCCTTGGCGCGCCGCCAAGACCATGGCGGCCAAGCGCAAATCATCTGGATAGGTCACCTTGAAGTTGAGCGCACTGCCCTGCACCAACAGGGGCTTGAGGCCCTGTGACTCGATGGCACTGGCCTCATCAGTGACGGTCGAACCGGCATGCTGCAGCGCTTGTGACAACGCCTGCCAACGAAACATCTGTGGGGTTTGAGCCAGCCATTTGTCGTCACGCCCCAAGGTGGCTTGCACCCTTTGCTGGTCGTCGGCTTGCTTCAAAGTGTCGGGCAAAGGCAAGGCCAATAGACCGCCCACAGGGTCGAGGCGGCATGCCATGATCAAGCGGCGCACAGCATCGGGCTCTATCAAGCAACGGGCAGCGTCGTGAACCAACACCCAATCGGTGGGGTCTGCACCGCTGGCTTGCAAGGCTTTTAAACCAGCGCTGACGCTCTCAGCCCGGGTCTGTCCGCCCACCGGCCAGACCCTGACAGACCGAAGCCCAGGCTCAGCTTCAAGCAACTGGGCCATGCGCGAATCGCTGGGGTGAACCACCACCGACAAGGTGTGGACCTCGCTCAATTGTCCCAAGGCCCGCAAGGTGTGCAGCACCATGGGCGATCCGGCCAGAGGCTGGTACTGCTTGGGCAAGCCTGCAGCGGCACGCGAACCGGTCCCGGCGGCGGGCACCAACACATGGATTCGGGACTCTGCGGACATGTCCCCATTGTAGGACGCGGCTTGAGGCACGACCTACAATGCGCCTACAGACCCCCCGTTTTTTGAAACGGGGGGTGTTGCATTTCATTCGTCATGTCTGCACCTACGCTCTCAGTCCCCTTGCCGACCCTGACCCGTGGGCAGCGCTACAGCTGGCCCCAACCGGTCGGCTCATCCGACGCCTTGCTGCTGGCCCATTTGGCACAGCGCGAATGCGCACAAGGTCGGCGCATGGCCATCTTCACCGCCGACGCACGCGATGCCCAGCGCCTGTTGGAAGAATTGCCTTTTTTTGCGCCCGACCTCAAGTGCGTGTTGTTTCCCGATTGGGAGACCCTGCCCTACGACAGCTTTTCACCTCACCAAGACCTGATCAGCGAGCGGTTGGCGACCTTGTGGCAGATTTCGCGCGGCGAGGCCGACTTGGTCTTGGTCCCAGCCACCACGGCCTTGTACCGAGTCGCGCCGCCATCGTTTTTGGCTGGCTACACCTTCCATTTCAAGGTCAAACAACAACTCGATGAGGCCGAGTTGCGACAGCAACTCACCTTGGCCGGTTATCAGCATGTGACCCAAGTGGTCAGCCCGGGGGAGTATGCCGTGCGCGGCGGACTGATCGATTTGTTCCCCATGGGTGCGTCCATGCCGTTTCGGGTCGATTTGTGGGATCAAGAAATCGACTCGATTCGAACCTTTGACCCAGACAGCCAGCGCAGCCTGTATCCGGTCCCCGAGGTCAGGCTGTTGCCTGGCCGAGAGTTCCCGCTGGACGATGCCGCTCAACAAAAGTTCAGGCAGCGCTGGCGCGAATTGTTAGAAGGTGACCCCACCCGCAGCCGCATCTACAAAGACATGGGACAAGGGGTGGCCAGCGCCGGCATCGAGTATTACTTGCCCTTGTTTTTTGATGCCACTGCCACCGTCTTTGACTACCTGGGTGAGCAACCGACCTTGGTGCTGCACGGTGATCTGGAACAGGCCATGACAGCCTTTTGGCAAGATGCCCAAGATCGGCATCGTTTGGCGCAGGGCGATCCTGAACGACCGGTGTTGCCCCCGCAACATCTGTTTTTATCGATCGAGCAGTTTTATGGCTTGGCCAAGCCACATGCCCAATTTTCACTTCGTCCTTCTGAAACTCAAGCAACCCCCACCCCTTGGGCACAAGCTTGGCCCGATGTGCATGCCGAGCGCGGCACACCCGACCCTTTGCAAAGGTTGCAAGATTTTTTAAAACGCCAGCCCCATCGTGTGCTGGTGTTGGCCGAAAGCGATGGCCGCCGAGAGAGCTTGCATGATTTTTTAAGTGCCAGCGGCCTGTCCATGCCTGTGGTCGACAGCCTGCAAGATTTTTTGGATGGGCAACAGCCCCTGGCGCTGGCCACCAGCACTTTGCAACAAGGTTTTGTGCTGCCCGAGGTGCACTGGGCTTGTCTGACCGAGACCGAATTGTTTGCGGCCTCGGCGGTGACGCGTCGCCGCAAAAAACAAGAACAGGTCACCGATGTCGATGCCCTGATCAAAGACCTCGCTGAGCTCAATGTGGGCGACCCGGTGGTGCACAGTGCCCACGGCATTGGCCGCTACCGGGGCTTGATCAACCTGGACATGGGCATGGTCGGCCCCGACGGTCAAGCGGTCTTGCAAGAGTTTTTACACCTTGAATATGCCCAGCAAGCGGTGCTGTATGTGCCTGTCAGCCAGTTGCACTTGATCAGCCGTTACACCGGGGTCAGCGCCGAAGAAGCGCCCCTGCATCGATTGGGATCGGGCCAATGGGAAAAAGCCCGGCGCAAAGCGGCCGAACAAGTGCGCGATGCCGCCGCCGAATTGCTCAATCTGTATGCGCGCCGTGCAGCCCGCCAGGGCCATGCCTTTCGCTTCCCGGAACAAGACTACGAGGCCTTTGCCAATGACTTTGGTTTTGAAGAAACCGCCGACCAGCGGGCGGCCATTCACGCGGTCATTCAAGACCTGATCAGTCCCAGGCCCATGGACCGATTGGTCTGTGGCGACGTGGGCTTTGGCAAGACCGAAGTGGCCTTGCGCGCGGCCTTTGTGGCCGTCAGCGGCGGCAAGCAGGTGGCCTTTTTGGCCCCCACCACTTTGTTGGCCGAGCAGCACCACCAAACCCTGATCGATCGCTTCTCTAAATGGCCGGTACGCATCGCCGAGATGAGCCGTTTCAGGACCGCCAAAGAAATCAACGCCGCCATCCAAGGCATCGCCAATGGCACGGTGGACATCGTGGTGGGCACCCACAAACTGCTGAGCGAGTCGGTCAAATTCAAAAACCTGGGCTTGCTCATCATCGACGAAGAGCACCGATTTGGGGTTCGGCACAAAGAGGCGATGAAGGCCTTTCGCGCCGAGGTCGATGTGCTGACACTGACCGCCACGCCCATTCCGCGCACCTTGGGCATGGCCATGGAGGGCTTGCGTGACCTGAGTGTGATCGCCACCGCGCCGCAGCGCCGCTTGGCCATCAAGACCTTTGTGCGCACCGAAGGCACAGGCGTGATCAGAGAGGCTGTGCTGCGCGAACTCAAACGCGGCGGTCAGTGCTATTTCTTGCACAACGAAGTCGATACGATTGAAAACCGCAAAGCCCGTCTGCAAGAGATCTTGCCCGAGGCCCGCATCGCCATCGCCCACGGCCAAATGCCAGAGCGCGAACTCGAGCGGGTGATGCGTGACTTTGTGGCCCAACGTCACAACGTGTTGCTGTGCTCGACCATCATTGAGACCGGCATCGACGTGCCCAGTGCCAACACCATTTTGATCAGCCGAGCCGACAAATTTGGCTTGGCCCAGTTGCATCAATTGCGCGGTCGCGTCGGACGCAGCCACCACCAAGCCTATGCCTATCTGATGGTGCCCGACACCGACGGCTTGACCAAACAAGCCGGGCAGCGGTTGGAAGCCATTCAACAAATGGAAGAGTTGGGCTCGGGTTTTTATTTGGCCATGCACGACCTGGAAATCAGG
>CAWUNN010000119.1:0-6091 GCA_963923185.1 uncultured Limnohabitans sp.
CACGATGCCCAAGTCGGTCACCACGCAACCCATGCGCTGCAACAAGGCGCGCAAAAAATAACGATTCGAGTTGTAAATGGCACCAGGCGGCATGTCGGCTGGGGCCACGCTACCAGGCATGATCAACTCGTCCCCGGTGGTCAACAAAGCCACTTTGGGACGAGCCCTGACCCACAAGCGATCCTGACCCAGACTGGCAGCCAAACCCAATTCGGCGGGGCCCAAACGAGCGCCTTGCGCCAACACTTGTCGCCCACGGGTGATGTCCTCGCCACTGCGTCGAATGGCCAATCCAGGCGTGGGCTTGATTTGAATCTGAACCTGCCCCTCTTGCGGCGTCTGGGTGTCTTCTTGCATGACCACCGCATCGGCGCCAAGGGGTATGGGCGCACCCGTGAAGATGCGAGCCGCTTGCATCGCTTGCAAAGGCGAACCTTGCGTCCCGGCGGGAATGCGTTGGGTGACTTGCAACACCACACCTGGCTCAGGCACATCGGCACAACGCACAGCGTAGCCGTCCATGGCACTGTTGTCGTGGGGTGGCACCTGCAACTGGGCCACCAAATCCTGGGCCAACACACGGCCGTCGGCCTCAAGGGTATCCACCTGCTCGGTGGCGCTGAGCAATTGGGCCTTTTGCAGCAAGGCCGATAAAGCTTCTTCCAAAGTCAGCAAAGGTGGCCGGGGCGCGTTCATGGGCATTGGCTGGCGATGTAGTCTTTGATCTTTTGAACGTCAACGGGCATGACTTGGACCCGCTTGGGCAATTGTTCGATGCCCTCCAAAGCTGCCGGCCGAGCAGGTTCGCGACCCAAAGCCTCGACCAAAGTGGCCGCAAATTTGATCGGCAAGGCCGTTTCAAGCGCAATCATGGGCACGCCTGGCTGCAGGTGCTCACGCGCCACCTTGACGGCGTCGGCGGTGTGCGGGTCAATGGTTTGGCCCAGACGCTGCGCGCAATCTTGAATGGTTTGCAAACGATGGGCATGGGTGCTGTGGCCGCTGGAGAAGCCATAACGGTTTTTCGCATGCTCAAAACAAGGATCTTGGCTGAGGTCAAAAGAGCCTTGTTGAGCCAAAGTGGGGCCAAACAGATTGGCCACGCGTGTCGCATCTCGACCCAACAAATCGAACACAAAGCGTTCAAAGTTGCTGGCCTTGGAGATGTCCATGGATGGGCTAGAGGTCTCAAAAGTGTCGGCAGAACCTCGAACGCGGTAGACGCCGGTGCGAAAGAACTCATCGAGCACATCGTTCTCGTTGGTGGCCACCACCAATTGGGCAATGGGCAAACCCATTTGACGCGCCACATGGCCAGCACAAATGTTGCCAAAGTTGCCACTGGGCACACAAAAACTGACCTTTTGGCGGTTGCTGGTTGTGGCCTGAAAATAACCAGCAAAGTAATACACCACTTGAGCCAGCAAGCGAGCCCAATTGATGGAGTTCACGGTGCCGATGCGATAGCGTCTCTTGAATTCCAAATCGCTAGAGACCGCTTTGACGATGTCTTGGCAATCGTCAAATACACCCTCAATGGCGATGTTGTGGATGTTGGGGTCTTGCAAACTGAACATTTGCGCTTGCTGAAACGGGCTCATGCGCCCGTGCGGACTGGTCATGAACACGCGCACGCCTTGCTTGCCCCGCATGGCATATTCGGCTGCGCTGCCGGTGTCACCCGAGGTGGCGCCCAAGATATTGAGTTGCTCTTGCCGACGGTGTAACTCGTACTCAAACAAATGACCCAACAGCTGCATGGCCATGTCTTTGAAGGCCAAGGTGGGACCGTTGGACAACGCCTGCAGGTACAAGCCGCGCTCCAACACACGCAAAGGTACGATCAGCTCCGACCCGAACACCTGGCGGGTGTAAGTTTTGCGGCACAGTTGCAGCAAATCTGTGGCCGGGATGTCGTCGATGTACAAAGACAAAATTTCAAACGCCAAATCGGCATAGCCTCGCTCAGCGTAGACTTCTCGCCAAAATTGCAGCTGAGCAGGGCCGACTTTCGGGTAATGCTCGGGCAAATACAAGCCCCCGTCAGGGGCCAAGCCTTCAAGCAAAATTTCACAAAAACGGCGACGCGCCGGATCGCCTCGGGTGGACAGATACAGCATCAGCTCAAATCTTCCTTGCGCAAGCGGATGATGGGGGCCAACACGGTGTCCAGGGCTTGCATGTGGGTCAACGCTTCATTCATGCGAGCTTCGACACAATCGTGGGTGAGGATGATCAGATCGGTTTGGTTTTCGCCATCATCGGCTGCACGCTGCAACACAGCCTCGATGCTGATGCCCGATTGGGCCAAGATGCCCGTGACTTGGGCCAAAACCCCGGCCTGATCGGCCACACTCAGACGCAGGTAGTAACTGGTGACCACTTGGTCCATGGACAAAATGGGCAAGTTGCTCAAGGCATCGGGTTGAAATGCCAGATGCGGCACGCGATTGAGGGGGTCTGCCGTGTGCAAACGGGTGATGTCCACCAAATCGGCGATGACGGCGCTGGCGGTTGGCTCAGAGCCCGCTCCTTTGCCGTAATACAAAGTGGTGCCCACGGCATCGGCCTGCACCATGACTGCATTCATGGCGCCCTCGACATTGGCAATCAAACGCTTGGCAGGCACCAAGCAAGGGTGGACCCGCAACTCAATGCCAGCTTGGGCTCGTTTGGCGATGCCCAACAACTTGATGCGGTAACCCAGCTGTTCTGCATAGCGGATGTCAGGCGCTTGCAGCTGTGAAATCCCCTCGACATGGGCCTTGTCAAATTGCACAGGAATGCCAAACGCAATGGCCGACATGATGGTGGCCTTGTGAGCCGCATCGACACCTTCGATGTCAAATGTCGGATCGGCCTCGGCATAGCCCAAAGCCTGGGCTTGCTTGAGGACATCGTCAAAGGGCAAGCCCTTGTCACGCATTTCCGACAAAATGAAATTGGTCGTGCCGTTGATGATGCCCGCCAGCCAATGGATGCGATTGGCCGTCAAGCCCTCGCGCAGTGCTTTGATGATGGGGATGCCACCGGCCACGGCCGCCTCGAAGGCCACCATCACCCCTTTGGCGCGAGCCGCTGCAAAAATTTCTGTGCCATGCACGGCCAACAACGCTTTGTTGGCGGTGACCACATGCTTGCCCGCTTCAATGGCTTGCATGACCAATTGACGGGCAATGCCATAGCCCCCAATCAATTCAATGACGATGTCAATGTCGGGGTTGGCAATCACAGCTTTGGCGTCTGAGACGACTTGGGCCAAATCACCCACCACCGACTTGGCGCGGTTCACGTCCAGATCTGCCACCATGCTGATCTGAATGCCACGACCGGCTCGGCGTTGGATTTCCTCTTGATTTCGGGTCAACACCTCAAAGGTGCCACGCCCCACGGTACCGATGCCCAGCAGGCCAACTTGAATGGGTTTCATGATTTGACAGTGGTGGAAGAACGTTGCAAAGCGTTGCGGTTGCGAACGCCTTCAAGAAAACGAGCCAGTCTCCCAATGGCGACCACCAAATCGTCTTCATGCGGCAAGAACACGATTCTGAAGTGCTGTTGATCTGGGTAGTTGAATCCAGAACCTTGCACCAACATCACGCGCGTGGCCTGAAGCACTTCCATGAAGAATTGGCGATCGTCTTCGATGGGATACACATTCGGATCGAGTTTGGGAAACATGTACAGCGCAGCCTTGGGCTTGACACAAGTGACCCCAGGGATCTCGGTGATCAATTGGTAGGCCAAGTCGCGCTGGCGTCTCAATCGCCCACCCTCTTTGACCAAGTCTTGAATGCTTTGATAGCCCCCTAAAGCCGTTTGGACCGCATACTGGCCAGGCACATTGGAGCCCAATTTGATATTGGCCAACATGTTCAGACCTTCGATGTAGTCCCGAGCCAAAGATTTGTCGCCAGAAATCACCATCCACCCTGCGCGATAACCGCAGGCTCGGTAAGCTTTCGAGAGCGAGTTGAAGGTCAAAGTCAACACGTCGGTGGACAGACTGGCCAATGCGGTGTGGTGAACACCGTCATACAACACCTTGTCGTAGACCTCATCGGCCATCAACACCAAGTGGTGCTCGCGCGCGATTTGAACCAAACCCTTCAACAGTTCATCGCTGTACAAAGCCCCGGTGGGGTTGTTGGGGTTGATCACCACCAATCCCTTGGTGCGAGGGGTGATCTTGCTGCGAATGTCCTCTAAATTGGGCATCCATTGGTTGTCTTCATCGCACAGGTAGTGCACGGGCTTGCCGCCTGATAGCGAGGCCACAGCCGTCCACAACGGATAGTCGGGTGCGGGCACCAACAATTCGTCGCCGTTGTCCAACAGCGCATTCACCGCCATGGTGATCAAGTCGCTGGCGCCATTGCCCAAATAAATGTCATCCAATGTGACCCCAACCACCCCTTGTTGTTGGCTGTAGTGCATCACCGCTTTGCGCGCAGAGAAGATGCCTTTGCTGTCTGAATAACCCGCCGAATTGGGCAGGTTGCGGATCATGTCCTGTTGAATCTCTTCTGGGGCCTCAAAGCCAAACGGCGCCAAATTGCCGATGTTGAGCTTGATGATTTTTTGGCCCTCGTCCTCCATCTGCTTGGCGGCGTCCACGATCGGGCCGCGCACATCGTAGAGCACATTGGCGAGCTTGGCCGATTTTTTGATGGATTTCAAAGGGCCCTCCGAGTCCAGTTTATTCGGGGAAACCTATAATTTGAACACAGAAACTGGCCAGATTTACAAAGCAATCCCATGAAACTTCAACCCGACCGGATGGAAGTTCAAGCCATCACCGGCTATGGACCAGGGTGGTTGGCCATCAACGGCGAAAAACACCACACCAGCCTGCTGATCACTTCGGCCGGCATGCGCAGCGCCATCTCCGCTCGCAGCCCGGCGGAGCTGACCCAGGCTGACTTTGCCGATTTGGCCCAATGGCCCGTTGAGCTGGTGATCTACGGCAGTGGCCAACGCCTGACCTTTCCGCCCACCCCTTGGCTGGCCCCCCTGATGGCCCGGCGCATGGGTTTTGAGACCATGGACACCGAAGCCGCCTGCCGCACCTACAACATATTGGCAGGTGAAGGCCGCCCTGTCGGGGCCATGTTGCTGTTGCCTGAATGAGCACCATCATCGGGGCAAACCCCCGAGTCTGGCGCAGGGTCATGGTGCTGATTTCGGGTTAAAATATGTTGTTGCTTCGCAGCCCAAAACGTCTTCATCACACTTGACCTGAACATCAACATGGCCATCGTCGTCAACAAACCCATCCCCGAATTCGAAGCTCCGGCCACAGGTGGCAGCAAGGTCACCAACCACAGCCACCATGGCCAGATCGTGGTGCTTTACTTTTACCCCAAAGACAACACGCCAGGCTGCACCACAGAGGCGATGCAGTTTCGCGACAAATACAAAGATTTCACCAAGGCTGGTGCCGTGGTGTTTGGCGTCTCAAGGGACAACATGAAGTCGCATGATGACTTCAAGTCCAAACTCGAATTGCCCTTCGAGTTGATCGCCGATACCGAAGAAAAAATGTGCCACATGTTTGGTGTGGTCAAAAACAAGATCATGTATGGCAAAAAAGTCAAAGGCATTGAGCGCAGCACATTTTTGATTGGCCCTGATGGCGTGTTGCGCGAAGAGTGGCGTGGCCTCAAGGTGCCTGGCCACGTCGACGAGGTCCTCAAAGCCGTCAAAGCACTCAAAAAGGCACTGGCTGCGACCGCTTAATCAGACCGATTGTGGGTGGTCATTTTTTTGGTATATGATGGTTTCATGCCACTGAAGTTCGCACGAACCAGTCCCTGTAAAGCCGCCAGGTTCCCCCGGCGGCTTTTTTGTTTTTTCTCTCCAGCACTGACTCAACATGCCCCTGCCTCCTGCACCCGCCAAGCGCGCCGCCTTGTTGGCCTTCGATGCCCGTCCGACCCCATCGGCTCGGACACGCAGCAAATCCAATGGGCATGTCACCCAACGAATTGAAACCCCTGCTTTGGCCGAGATGACTGAAAAAATCGATGCTCCAGAACTGTTTGACCTCGATGCCAGCCTGAACTTCACCCCGCCACTGAACCCCCCCCCC
>CAWUNN010000120.1:0-6077 GCA_963923185.1 uncultured Limnohabitans sp.
GTTTGGCCATCAGGCCCCGCATGCCAGCCAATTGGCGAATCTGGGCGGCAGATCCGCGAGCGCCAGAGTCGGCCATCATGTAAATGGAGTTGAACGACTCTTGCTCCACTTCTTTGCCGTTGCGATCGATGGTTTTCTCTTTGCGCAACTGATCCATCATGACTTTAGAGACCGCGTCACCCGCCTTGCCCCAAATGTCCACAACTTTGTTGTAGCGCTCGCCCACCGTGACCAAACCAGACACGTACTGTTGCTCGATCTCTTTGACCTCTTTTTCAGCGGCAGAGATGATGCTTTGCTTCTCGGGCGGAACCAACATGTCATCGATGGCAATCGAGATGCCAGCACGGGTCGCCAGACGGAAGCCGTTTTGCAACAGCTTGTCGGCAAACACCACCGTCTCTTTCAAACCGCACTTGCGGAATGAGGCATTGATCAAGCGTGAAATTTCTTTCTTCTTCAAAGCTTTGTTCAGCACGCTGAACGGCAAGCCTTTGGGCAAAATCTCTGACAGCAATGCACGGCCGGCGGTGGTATCCACCAACGAGGTGCTGGGCTCAAATTCACCCGTGTCTTTGTTTTTGCTCCACTCGGTCAGGCGCACACTGATCTTGGCGGTCAACTCGACCACGCCAGCATCCAAAGCGCGCTGCACTTCACCGACATCGGCGAACACCAAACCTTCGCCTTTGCCATTGATGCGCTCGCGGGTGGTGTAGTACAGACCCAACACCACGTCTTGCGAGGGCACAATCGAGGGCTCGCCGTTGGCAGGGAACAGCACGTTATTAGAGGCCAGCATCAGGGTACGGGCTTCCATCTGGGCCTCGACCGACAAGGGCACGTGAACGGCCATCTGGTCACCATCAAAGTCGGCATTGAAAGCCGAACAAACCAAGGGATGCAACTGAATGGCCTTGCCTTCGATCAAAATCGGCTCAAAGGCTTGAATGCCCAAGCGGTGCAAAGTGGGGGCACGATTGAGCATCACGGGATGCTCTTTGATGACCTCTTCCAAAATGTCCCACACCACGGGCGTGCCGGATTCGACCTCTTTTTTGGCCGCCTTGATTGTGGTGGCAATGCCCATGGCCTCTAGGCGCGAGAAAATGAAGGGCTTGAACAACTCAAGAGCCATCAGCTTGGGCAGACCACACTGGTGCAGCTTGAGGGTGGGGCCCACCGTGATGACCGATCGGCCAGAATAGTCGACGCGTTTGCCAAGTAAGTTTTGGCGGAAACGACCACTCTTGCCTTTGATCATATCGGCCAAAGACTTCAGGGCACGCTTGTTGGCGCCCGTCATGGCCTTGCCACGGCGGCCGTTGTCCAGCAGCGAGTCCACCGCCTCTTGAAGCATGCGCTTTTCGTTGCGGGCGATGATCTCGGGCGCTTTCAGTTCCAGCAAACGGCGCAGACGGCTGTTGCGGTTGATCACGCGGCGATACAAGTCGTTGAGGTCAGAGGTGGCAAAACGACCTCCGTCCAATGGGACCAGTGGGCGCAAATCGGGCGGCAGCACGGGCAACACCGACAACACCATCCACTCGGGTTTGAGACCTGACTTTTTGAAAGCTTCCAGCACTTTGAGGCGCTTGGCATTTTTCTTGACTTTGACTTCTGAGCCTGTCAAGTCATTGCGCAGCTTTTCAATTTCAATGTCCAAGTCCATGTCCTGCAGCAGATCGCGCACACCCTCGGCGCCCATCTTGGCCACGAACTCATCGCCATACTCTTTGCGTTTGGCGTCGTAGTCGTCTTCAGACATGATGGCGAATTTCTTCAGCGAGGTCATGCCGGGATCGATCACCACATAGGCTTCAAAATACAGCACCCGTTCGATGTCGCGCAATGTCATGTCCAGCACCAAACCCAAACGGCTGGGCAGGGACTTCAAAAACCAAATGTGGGCGCAAGGCGCGGCCAGGTCAATGTGGCCCATGCGCTCGCGACGCACTTTGGTCTGTGTGACTTCAACGCCGCATTTTTCGCAAATGACGCCACGGTGCTTCAGGCGTTTGTATTTGCCGCACAAGCATTCGTAGTCTTTGATCGGGCCAAAGATCTTGGCGCAAAAAAGACCGTCGCGCTCTGGCTTGAAAGTGCGGTAGTTGATGGTCTCGGGCTTTTTGACTTCACCAAAAGACCACGAACGGATCTTCTCTGGCGAAGCAATGCCAATCTTGATGGCATCAAAGTGCTCATCGGGGGTGAACTGCTTGAAGAGGTCTAACAACGATTTCATTTTGTGTCCTTGTCAAATTGGGTTGGGGCGATCTGCGTCATCTGAAGTGGACAGCACCAGGTGCTGTCTGTCTTCTGTCAGGAACGCTCCAACTCAATGTCGATGCCCAATGAACGAATTTCCTTGACCAACACGTTGAACGACTCGGGCATGCCGGCGTCGATGGCGTGTTCACCCTTGACGATGTTTTCGTACACCTTGGTTCGACCTTGTACATCGTCCGATTTGACGGTGAGCATTTCTTGCAGGGTGTAGCTGGCGCCATAAGCTTCCAAAGCCCAGACCTCCATTTCGCCAAAGCGCTGGCCACCAAACTGGGCCTTGCCGCCCAGAGGTTGTTGTGTGACCAAACTGTAAGGACCTGTCGAGCGGGCGTGCATCTTGTCGTCCACCAAGTGGTGCAACTTGAGCACATGCATGTAGCCCACGGTGGTCGGACGCTCGAACGCGTCACCGGTGCGACCATCGAACAGGTTGGCTTGGGTGCGAGTAGGTGTCAAGCCTTTGGCCTTGGCCACGGCCTCTGGATAAGCCAAATGCAGCATCGAGCGAATCTCTTCCTCGGCAGCACCATCAAAGACTGGTGTCGCAAACGGGATGCCTTGCGAGAGGTTTTGCGCCATCTCCAACAAATCGTCTTCGGACAATTTGGCAATCTCTTCTTTGCGACCGCTGGTGTTGTACAGCTGCTCTAAGAATTTGCGAATCTCAGCCACTTTGGCTTCGGCTTGCAACATGTCGCCAATGCGTTGTCCAATGCCTTTGGCTGCCCAGCCCAAGTGGACTTCAAGCACCTGGCCCACGTTCATGCGCGAGGGCACGCCCAAGGGGTTGAGCACGATGTCCACTGGTGTGCCATCGGCCATGTGCGGCATGTCCTCAACAGGCACGATCTTAGAGACCACGCCCTTGTTGCCATGACGGCCCGCCATTTTGTCGCCGGGTTGCAAACGGCGTTTGACCGCCAGATACACCTTGACCATCTTGAGCACACCTGCAGGCAGCTCATCGCCTTGGGTGAGTTTTTTGCGTTTTTCTTCAAATGCCAGGTCAAAGCTGTGACGAGTTTGCTCCAGAGCGTTCTTGATGCTCTCGAGCTGAGTGGCCACTTCTTCGTCGGCAGGACGAATGTCAAACCAATGGAATTTTTCAACGCTTTGGAGGTAAGCGCGATCGATCTTGCTGCCTTTGGCCAGCTTTTGCGGGCCGCCGTTGGCGACTTTGCCGACCAACAGTTTTTCAATGCGGTCAAACGCATCGGCTTCCACGATCCGCAACTGATCATTCAAGTCCAGGCGGAAACGCTTGAGCTCGTCGTCAATGATCTGCTGAGCGCGTTTGTCACGCTGAATGCCTTCGCGGGTGAAGACCTGCACATCGATCACGGTACCTTGCGAGCCTTGATCCACGCGCAAAGAGGTGTCTTTGACGTCAGAGGCCTTTTCGCCAAAGATGGCGCGCAACAGCTTTTCTTCAGGCGTCAGAGTGGTTTCACCTTTGGGTGTGACCTTGCCGACCAACACGTCGCCGGGTTGGACTTCGGCACCCACGTAGATGATGCCCGACTCGTCCATGCGGTTGAGCTGGTTTTCTGACAAATTGGGAATGTCACGGGTGATCTCTTCGGCGCCCAACTTGGTATCACGGGCCATCACCACCAATTCTTCGATGTGGATCGAGGTGTAGCGGTCATCGGCCACCACGCGCTCACTGATCAGGATCGAGTCTTCAAAGTTGTAACCGTTCCAGGGCATGAAAGCGACCAACATGTTTTGACCCAAGGCCAATTCACCCAGATCGGTCGAGGCACCATCGGCCACGACATCGCCTTTTTGCAGCACATCGCCACGCTTGACGATGGGGCGCTGATGGATATTGGTGTTTTGATTGGAGCGCTGATATTTGATCAGGTTGTAGATGTCCACACCCACTTCACCCGCCTGGGTTTCGTTGTCGTTGACACGCACCACGATGCGAGTCGCGTCCACGTAGTCGACAATGCCGCCGCGGGTGGCAGTGACCACGGTGCCAGAGTCAACGGCCGCCACGCGCTCGATGCCGGTGCCCACAAACGCTTTTTCGGGGCGCAACACGGGCACCGCTTGACGCTGCATGTTGGCGCCCATCAAAGCGCGGTTGGCGTCATCGTGTTCGAGGAACGGCACCAAAGAGGCCGCCACGGACACGATCTGTGCGGGCGAGACATCCATGTACTGGATGCGATCTGCGCCACACAAAATCGATTCGCCTTTTTCACGGGCAGAGATCAGCTCACCCGTCAAGCGGCCTTCTTTGTCCAATGTGGCGTTGGCCTGAGCGATGACGTATTTGGCTTCTTCGATGGCCGACAAATAGTCGATCTCATTGGTCACTTTGCCATCGTTCACGCGGCGATACGGGGTTTCAATGAATCCATATTCATTCAGACGCGCATACAAGGCCAAAGAGTTGATCAGGCCAATGTTGGGACCTTCAGGGGTTTCAATGGGGCAGACGCGCCCATAGTGGGTGACGTGAACGTCACGCACCTCAAAACCAGCACGCTCGCGAGTCAAACCACCCGGGCCCAGGGCCGACACGCGACGCTTGTGGGTGATCTCGGACAAGGGGTTGGTCTGATCCATGAACTGCGACAGCTGAGACGCGCCAAAGAATTCTTTGAGCGCAGCAGAGATCGGTTTGGAGTTGATCAGATCATGGGGCATCAAAGGCTCTTGCTCGGCTTGTCCCAAACGCTCTTTGACGGCTTTTTCGATGCGGGCCAAACCGGTGCGGTACTGGTTTTCAGCCAACTCACCCACGCAACGCACACGGCGGTTGCCCAAGTGATCGATGTCATCGACTTCGCCACGGCCGTTGCGCAAATCCACCAGGATCTTGACCACGGCCATGATGTCTTCGTTGTTCAACACCATGGGGCCTTCTGACTCAGAGCGACCCACACGAGCATTGAACTTCATGCGGCCTACGCGCGACAAATCGTAGGTGTCAGGGTTATAGAACAAGCGCTGGAACAGGGCTTGCACTGCATCTTCGGTGGGTGGCTCGCCAGGTCGCATCATGCGATAGATGGCCACGCGCGCAGCAAACTCGTCCACGGTTTCGTCGCTGCGCAGGGTTTGGCTGATGTAAGCGCCCTGGTCAAGTTCATTGGTGTAAATGCACTGAATCTCTTGCACGCCAGCGCTGCGCAGTTTTTTCAGCAATGCTTCGGTCAACTCATCATTGGCCTTGGCAATGATTTCACCCGTTTCGGCATCGATGATGTTGCGAGCCACCACTCGGCCCACCAAAAAGTCCTCGGGCACGCTGATGTGCGTGGTGTTGGATTGCTCCATTTCACGGGTGTGACGAGCTGTGATTCGCTTGTCTTTGGCCACAATGACCTTGCCACTCTTGTCGGTGATGTCAAAGCGAGCGACTTCGCCACGCAAACGCTCGGCGACAAATTCCATTTGGGCACCACTGTCCATCAAGCGGAAATTGTCGTTGACGAAGAAGTTGGCCAAAATGGACTCTGGGGTCAAACCAATGGCTTTGAGCAATATCGTGACAGGCATTTTGCGTCGACGGTCGACGCGGAAATACAAAATGTCTTTGGGATCGAATTCAAAGTCGAGCCACGAACCACGGTAAGGAATGATGCGGGCCGAGAACAGCAATTTGCCCGAGCTGTGGGTCTTGCCCTTGTCGTGCTCAAAGAATACGCCAGGTGAGCGATGCAACTGCGACACGATCACGCGCTCGGTGCCATTGATGATGAAAGAACCTTTGTCCGTCATCAGGGGCACTTCGCCCATGTAGACCTCTTGTTCTTTGACCTCTTTGACCA
>CAWUNN010000121.1:0-6073 GCA_963923185.1 uncultured Limnohabitans sp.
AGATAGGAGTCCGTCTCGTGGGCTCGGAGATGTGTATAAGAGACAGCAACTGGAGGCGGCGCGCCAACTCACTTGGCATGCCGCCAGTTTGCGCGACGCCAATCAACCGTGTTTGCGCGAAGCGGCCATGGCCAAGTTGATGGCCAGTGAAGTGGCCGAGCGTGTTTGCAGCCTGGCCATCCAGACTTTGGGCGGCTATGGCGTGGTCAACGATTTTCCGCTGGAGCGCATCTACCGCGATGTGCGAGTCTGTCAGATTTACGAGGGCACCAGCGATGTCCAAAAGATCATCATCCAGCGCTCGCTTTGAAACACCCACCTCTTGAGCACTTGTCGTTCATGAAACTGGTCCTGCGTCCACTGGGTGGGCTGTTGCTTTGGGGTTGGTTGTGTGCGATGGGCATGGCCCAAGGGCAAGATTTTCCCAGCAAAACCGTGACCTTGATCGTGCCTCAAACCGCAGGCGGCACCAACGATTTGGTGGGGCGCACAGTGGCGCAGCGTTTATCGGCCTTGTGGGGTGTGGGCGTGGTGGTCGAGAACCGTCCAGGAGCAGGCGGCAACATCGGCACGGTGGCAGCCGCCAAAGCACCCAAAGATGGCCACACTTTGTTGCTGACCGTCAGCAGTGCTCAGGCCATCAACCCCGCTCTGTACAAAAACCCGGGCTTTGATCCTGTCAAAGACTTTGTGCCTTTGGGCATGGTGGGTGCGGTGCCCAATGTGCTGGTGGTCAACCCCGATTTCCCAGCGCGCACCCTCGATGAGCTCTTGCAACGGATCAAGTCCCATCCTGGCCAGTACGCGTATGCCTCGGCTGGCAACGGCACGCTGAACCACTTGTTGGGCGAGATGCTCAATCGCATGGCCGGGTTGGATTTGCAGCACATCCCCTACAAAGGGGTGGCGCCCGCCATGAACGATCTGATGGGAGGACAGGTGCCCATGGCCTTTGCCAGCCTTCCCTCTGTGCTGGGGCACCTCAAAAGTGGGCGTTTGGTGGCCTTGGGTGTGAGTTCTCCCGAGCGTTCGCCCTTGCTGCCCGAAGTGCCTGCCATCGCCGAAAAAATCAAAGGCTACAGCGGCAGCTTGTGGGTGGGTTTGTTTGGGCCGCGTGGCATGCCAGCGGCCACAGAGCGAGTGTGGCAAGAAGCCATGGGCCGCATCATGGCGCAGCCCGAGACCCAGGCCGCGTTGTTGGCGCAAGGCGTAGAGGTGGCGCGCATGACGCCGCAGCAAATGGCGCAAACCCTGCAAGACGATTTGACGCGCTGGGCCCGAATCGTCAAGGTTTCTGGCGCCACCGTCGATTGAAAGAAGCCGCATGACCTTCCAAGCTGTGTTGTTCGATTGCGATGGCGTGCTGGTCGACAGCGAGCCCATCACCAATGGCGTCTTGCACGCCATGTTGGTCGAGCGTGGCTGGGCGCTCAGTGCCCAAGAATGTTGGGATTTGTTTGTGGGACATACCGTGCGCAGCCGCCGCCCACTGATCGAGCAACACACCGGCCAGCCCTGGTCTGAAGAATGGTTGCACGCCTTTATGCAAAGGCGCAACCAAGCCTTGCAAAAAGATTTGAACATCATCTCTGGTGCCCACGCGGCTGTGGCCCATGCGCATCGCCAAAGTGGTGGCCAGGTGGCGGTGGCCTCGGGCGCCGACCGCCAAAAAGTCGAAATGATGTTGGCCCAAGTGGGCTTGTTGCCCTTCTTTGAAGGCCGAGTCTTCAGTGGCCATGAAACCCCCCGCAGCAAGCCTTATCCCGATGTGTACCTGGCTGCGGCCCAGCACCTGGGGGTCGATCCCAAGCGTTGCCTGGTGATCGAGGACACCGTCACAGGGGTTCAAGCGGGGGTGGCGGCTGGTGCCACGGTGTGGGGGTACGCGACTTTAGGTCAAGCCCAAGACCTGAGGCAAGCCGGCGCGGCGCATGTCATGCAAGACATGTCCGAGTTGCTGCAGGCCCAGGTGGGGGCATCACTGGCATGAGCTTTCAATTGACGTTTACGTAAACGTCAATCACAATAGAGGGATTGGAGGAAACACCCATGCCTGTGTTGCACAGCACACTCAACCCGCGCTCGGACGGGTTTCAAGCCAACGCCTTGGCCATGCAGGCGCTGGTGGATGATTTGCGTCAAAAGCAGGACCACATCGCCTTGGGTGGGGGTGAGGCAGCCCGAGCCAAGCACACTGCGCGGGGCAAGTTGTTGCCACGCGAGCGGGTCATGAAGCTGCTCGACCCCGGCTCGCCGTTTCTCGAGGTGGCCCCAATGGCGGCTTTGAACATGTATGGCAACGATGCCCCTGCAGCGGGTCTGATCGCTGGCATCGGGCGCGTCCATGGCACCGACTGCATGGTGGTGTGCAATGACGCGACCGTTAAAGGGGGCACCTATTTCCCGATGACGGTCAAAAAACATTTGCGAGCACAAGAAATCGCGCAGCAAAACCACCTGCCTTGCATTTACCTGGTGGACTCAGGGGGCGCCAACCTGCCCAACCAAGACGAGGTGTTTCCTGACCGAGATCACTTTGGGCGCATTTTTTACAACCAAGCCAACATGAGTGCCCTGGGTTTGGCCCAGATCGCTGTCGTGATGGGCAGCTGCACCGCAGGTGGTGCTTATGTGCCTGCCATGAGCGACGAAACCATCATCGTCAAAAACCAAGGCACCATCTTTTTGGGTGGTCCGCCCCTGGTCAAGGCTGCAACCGGCGAGGTGGTCAGTGCCGAAGACTTGGGCGGTGGCGATGTGCACACCCGCCTGTCCGGCGTGGCCGATCACTTGGCGCAAAACGATTTGCATGCGCTGTCCTTGGCCCGGCAAGCGGTGCGCAACCTCAACAAATCCAAGCAACCACAGATCGCCGTCCACCCCGCACGCGCGCCACTGTATGACCCGCGCGAACTGTACGGTGTCATTCCCACCGATGCACGCAAACCCTTTGATGTGCGAGACATCATTGCCCGCATCGTCGATGGCTCTGAGTTCGATGAGTTCAAGGCTCGCTTTGGCACCACCTTGGTCTGCGGCTTTGCCCGCATCGAGGGCATTCCGGTGGGCATCATCGCCAACAACGGCATCTTGTTCTCGGAATCGGCCCTGAAGGGGGCCCACTTCATTGAGCTGTGCTGCCAGCGCAAAACCCCTTTGGTGTTTTTGCAAAACATCACCGGTTTCATGGTGGGGCGCAAGTACGAGAACGAGGGCATTGCCCGCAACGGCGCCAAGATGGTCACCGCCGTGGCCACGGCCGCCGTGCCCAAATTCACCGTCATCATCGGCGGCAGTTTTGGTGCGGGCAATTACGGCATGTGTGGCCGTGCTTATTCGCCCCGTTTTTTGTTCATGTGGCCCAATGCCCGCATCAGCGTGATGGGGGGTGAACAAGCCGCCAGCGTGTTGGCCACGGTGCGCCGAGATGGCATCGAGGCCAAAGGTGGTCAATGGAGTGTCGCTGAAGAAGAGGCCTTCAAGGCCCCCATTCGAAGCCAGTACGAGGAACAAGGTCACCCCTATTACGCCACCGCGCGTTTGTGGGACGATGGTGTGATCGATCCGGCCGATACCCGCAGGGTCTTGGGTTTGAGCCTGAGCGCTTCACTCAACGCCCCTATTCCAGACACCCGTTTTGGCCTGTTCAGGATGTGACGCCATGCAACATTTGAAAACCCATACCGAACAAGGCGTGCACACCATCGTGCTGTCGCGCCCCGATGTGCGCAATGCCTTCAACGAGACCCTGATCGAAGAGATTCGCCAAGCCTTCGCCGCAGCAGGTGCCGATGCTGACGTGCGGTGCGTCGTGTTGGCAGCCGAGGGCAAGGCTTTTTGTGCTGGTGCCGATTTGAATTGGATGCGGCGCATGGCCGATTACACCCGTGATCAAAACATCGAAGATGCGGGTCAATTGGCTGGCATGCTGCGGACCATTTTTATGTGCCCCAAACCCACCATCGCCAAAATCCAAGGCGACGTCTACGCAGGCGGCGTGGGCCTGGTGGCTGCCTGCGACATGGCGGTCAGCGTGGACACCGCTGGCTTTTGCCTCAGTGAGGTCAAGTTGGGTTTGATCCCAGCCACCATCAGCCCGTACGTGATTCGGGCCATGGGTGCGCGTGCATCGCATCGGTATTTTTTGACCGCCGAGCGCTTTGATGCCGCCGAGGCCTTGCGCGTGGGTCTGCTGTCTGAAGTCACCACAGCCGACCAATTGGACGCGCGGGTTGCCGCCTTGTGTCAGGCGCTGTCCTTGGCCAGTCCCCATGCTTTGGTGCAATGCAAGCAACTGTTGCGCGACGTGGCAGGGCAAGACATCACCGATGAGTTGGTGGCCTTGACCGTGCGCGGCATCGCCGACATCCGCGCCAGCGCCCAAGGCAAAGAAGGCGTGCAGTCTTTTTTGCAAAAAAACAAACCCAGTTGGCAACAGTGAGACCGCCATGTTCAACAAAATACTGATTGCCAACCGGGGCGAAATCGCTTGCCGTGTGGCGGCCACCGCGCGCCGTTTGGGTGTTCGCACCGTGGCGGTGTACTCTGAAGCCGATGCCCATGCCAAACATGTCTCGTTTTGCGATGAGGCCGTGCCCATTGGGGCTGCCGCCCCCAAAGACAGCTACCTGCGTTGGGAGCGCATCTTGCAGGCGGCCCGCGACACCGGTGCGCAGGCGATTCACCCTGGCTATGGTTTTTTGAGCGAAAACGAAGCCTTTGCTCAAGCTTGCGCTGAAGCGGGCATCGCCTTCATTGGACCGCACCCGCACAGCATCCAGGCCATGGGCCTGAAAGCCGAGTCCAAACGATTGATGGAAACCGCTGGGGTGCCCCTGGTGCCCGGTTACCACGGCGCCGATCAAAACCCAGAATTGTTGCGCCAGCAAGCCGATCGCATCGGTTATCCGGTGCTGATCAAAGCCAGTGCAGGCGGTGGCGGCAAAGGCATGCGGGTGGTCGAGCGCGGCCCAGACTTTGAGGCTGCGCTGGCCTCTTGCCAACGCGAAGCGCGCAACAGCTTTGGTGACGATGCCGTGTTGATCGAAAAATACGTGCAACGCCCACGTCACATCGAAATTCAGGTCTTTGGCGACAGCCATGGGCAAGTCGTTCACCTGAATGAGCGCGATTGCTCGGTGCAGCGCCGCCACCAAAAGGTGTTGGAAGAGTCGCCCGCACCGGGTTTGACCGAAGCCCTGCGCCAACGCATGGGCGCAGCGGCCGTGGCCGCAGCCAAAGCGGTCAACTATGTGGGGGCTGGCACAGTCGAGTTCATTGTCGAGCAACAGGCCTACGACCAACCCGAGACCATGAATTTTTATTTCATGGAAATGAACACCCGCTTGCAAGTCGAGCACCCGGTCACCGAAGCCATCACGGGCTTGGATTTGGTCGAATGGCAATTGCGTGTGGCCAGCGGCGAGCCTTTGCCATTGAAGCAAGACCAAATTCCGCGTCGCGGCCATGCCATCGAGGCCCGAATTTGCGCCGAAAACCCCGATGGTCAGTTTTTGCCATCGACCGGTACCCTGCATGTCTATCGCAAACCCAGTGCCTCGGCCTTTGAGGTGTCTGCGGTTCGCTTTGACGATGGTGTACGAGAGGGCGACGCCATCAGCCCTTATTACGACTCGATGATTGCCAAGCTGATCGTGCATGGCGAAGACCGAGCCCAAGCTTTGTCGCGACTCGATGCTGCCTTGGCCCAAACCCGCATCGTCGGCTTGTCGACCAATGTGCAGTTTTTGCGTCGCGTGTTGGCCACCGATTCATTTGCCAGTGCCAAACTCGACACCGCCTTGATTCAGCGTGAGCAAACCCGCTTGTTTGGGACCGAGACCGTCAGCACCGAGCGCGCATTGGCCGTGGCCAGCTCTTGGGCGCATTTGGCTCGCACCACCCAGTCACCCATTGCCACCGGTTGGGTCGATCCCTGGTCCCACACCGATGGGTTTGCGCCCATGGGCGTGTCGCAGCGCCGATTCAGTTGGCAAGTGGGCGATGAAGCGGTGCACACGGTACTGACCACAGGGTTGAACCTGTCTCTTATACACATCTCCGAGCCCACGAG
>CAWUNN010000122.1:0-6016 GCA_963923185.1 uncultured Limnohabitans sp.
ATGTGGCCCAGTCTTATGAAGAGCTGATTGATGCGCCGGTGGAATGTGGTCGATTTTGGTCGGGTCAGTTCATGGTGGGACCAGTCAAACACCGCATGATCGTGACCGGCTCAACCGCCGCTTTTGATGGGGCACGCATGCTGGCCGATGTCCAACGCATTTGCGCGGCTGCCATCGAGATGTGGCATGGCAAACAAGGCAAACCCCCACACCGCCACTATGTGTTTTTGCTGCATGCGGTGGAAGACGGCTATGGTGGCCTTGAACACGGCCACAGCACGGCACTGATTTGCAGCCGACGCGACTTGCCGCGCATGGGTCAAACTGGGCTGAGCGATGCCTATGTCACCCTGTTGGGTCTGATCAGCCACGAATACTTTCACACCTGGAATGTCAAACGACTGCGACCTCGTGAATTTGAGACCTTGAACTTGGAACAAGAAAACCACACGTCTTTGTTGTGGTTTTTTGAAGGTTTCACCAGCTATTTCGATGACTGGTTGTTGGTCAAAGCCGGTTTGATCGATGCACCACATTACCTGCGCTTGCTGGGCAAAACCATTGCATCGGTTCAGCAGACCCCAGGTCGCAAGGTGCAAAGCGTGGCGCAGTCCAGCTTTGACGCTTGGGTAAAGTATTACCGCCAAGATGAGAACACCCCCAACGCCACCATCAGCTACTACACCAAAGGCGCTTTGGTGGCCTTGTGTTTGGACCTCAGTTTGCGCTCTGAGGGCAGCAATTTGCCCAGCGTGATGCGCGGCCTATGGAGGCGATGTGCGGGCGGTCCCATGAGCGAAGATGATTTGTTGGCCGAGCTGAAAAAGCAAACCCAACGCGATTGGAGCGCAGAGCTGCAAGCTTGGGTACACAGCACACGCGAGCTGCCATTGGCCGATTTGCTGCGCGCTCATGGCGTCAAAATCGACACCGAAGCGGACCCCATCAGCCAGCGACTGGGTTTGCGCGTTCAAGAAACGCCGTCAGGTATTTTGATCAAATCGGTTTGGCGTGACAGCGCTGCTGAAGCGGCCGGTATGGCGGCCGGTGATGAATGGTTGGGCGTCCAGGTGGCGGGCTCAACCACTGCTGCAGCTTGGCGCTTGAAAAAGCTCGATGACTTGCCTCTGCTGATGGGCAAAGCCAGACGTTGCAAAGCTTTGATCAGCCGCGATCAAACCTTGCACTGGTTGACTTTGAATTGGCCATCACTGGGATCCACCCATTGGACCCTGCAGCCTGACCCCGAACACGCACCACGATTGCGCCGTTGGTTGTAGCGGGACAGAGGCTTCAGCGCGGCCTCAAATCGATGACCCGCTTGGCTTTGCCCATGCTGCGCTCAACACCGCCCTCGGCCAGCAACTCGACCTGAATGGTTGTGCCCACAAACACCTTGACATCGTGCTTGAGTTGCTCAGCCGCTGCGCGAGCTGAAGCGGCATCTGGGCTGACCCCAGACCGTGTTTCCACTTTGACCGTCAAGTGATCCATGGGCCCTTCACGGGTCAATATGCATTGGTAGTGCGGCGCCAATTCGCTTTGGCGCAAGATGTATTCTTCGATTTGCGAGGGGAACACATTGACACCACGCACGATCATCATGTCATCGCTACGCCCGGTGACTTTTTCCATTCGACGCATGGTGCGAGCGGTACCTGGCAACAAGCGAGTGAGATCGCGGGTGCGGTAGCGAATGATGGGCATGGCCTGTTTGGTCAAACTGGTGAACACCAATTCGCCCAACTCGCCGTCGGGCAAGGGCATGCCCGTGTCCGGATCAATGATCTCGGGGTAAAAATGATCCTCCCAAATGGTGGGTCCATCTTGAGTCTCTGCGCATTCGCTGGCCACACCAGGCCCCATGACCTCGGACAATCCGTAAATGTCCACTGCACTCAGGCCCATGCGCCGCTCAATCGCGCGTCGCATGTCGTTGGTCCATGGTTCGGCACCAAAAATGCCGATTCGCAAACTGCTGCGTGCTGGATCCAACCCCAAGCGTTGAAATTCATCGGCAATCGCCAACATGTAGCTGGGCGTCACCATGATGATGTCAGGTCTGAAATCTTGAATCAACTGAACCTGGCGCTCGGTTTGACCGCCACCAAAGGGCACCACAGTCAAGCCCAGCTTTTCAGCCCCATAGTGAGCGCCCAAGCCGCCTGTGAACAAGCCGTAGCCATAGCTGACATGCACCATGTCACCCGGTCGAGCGCCAGCAGCCCGAATGCTGCGCGCCACCACTTGTGCCCAAGTGTCGATGTCTTGCGCGGTGTAGCCCACCACCGTGGGCTTGCCCGTGGTGCCACTGGAGGCATGCACCCGCACCAACTTTTCACGCGGCACAGCAAACAGTCCAAAAGGATAGTTGTCACGCAAATCGGCCTTGGTGGTCATGGGAAACCGGGCCAAGTCTGCCAAGGTCTTGCAGTCGTCTGGGTGGACCCCAGCCTGTTCAAATTTGCGCCGGTAAACCAGTGAATTTTGATAGGCATGGTGCAAAGTTGCCTGCAAGCGCTTGAGTTGCAAAGATCGCAACTCATCGATGCTGGCTTTTTCAATGGGCTCAAGTGCAAAAGCATGCGTCATGACTGCCCTCACTCAGAAAATACTTGGCCCGGGATGTGGGCACTTTTGCCACGAAACATGGCCACGGTCTCGCCATGTTGATTTTGAACTCGCATGTCGTAGATGCCGTGGCGCCCCGTCAGCGTTTGTTCAATGCCCTCGCAGGTCAGCACATCACCCTCGCGCACCGGCTTCAAAAACTCAATGCTGCAGCCCGCTGCCACGGCGTTTTGATTGTGGCTGTTGCAAGCAAAAGCAAAGGTGGTGTCGGCCAGAGTGAAAATGAAGCCGCCATGGCAAATTTGATGGCCGTTGAGATGCATGGCTTGGATGGGCATGCGCAACATGGCACGCCCAGGCTCACACAGCAACAACTCCATGCCCATGGTCAAACGGGACGCAGTGTCCACCGCGAACATGGTCTCGCCTACTCGGCGAGCGCGCTCGAAGGCATCCATCTCACTCGCCCTTGAACTGGGGTGGGCGTTTTTGCAAAAAAGCACTGACGCCTTCAAAGTAATCGTGGGTGCGCCCCATCATGGATTGGGTGTCGCGTTCGATGTCCAGGTGCTGATCCAGGCTGCGGGTGAGGGCATCGCGAAGCAAATGCCGCGTGGCCACCAAAGCAGCCGTGGGCATCACCGACAATTTTTGAGCCATGGCCATGGCGGCCCCTAAACAATCAGGGTCAACCCCCCAAATCAAACCCCATTGCTGGGCTTGCTCGGCCATGAGTTTGTCCCCGGTCATGGCCAGCGCCAAGGCACGGGCCAAACCCAATCGCTCCACCAGCAGCCAACTGCCACCGGCATCGGGGATGAGCCCGATTTTGCTGAAGGCTTGAATGAAACTGGCTTGCGGATGGGCAATGGCAATGTCACAAGCCATGACCAAGGACGCACCGGCCCCTGCTGCCACACCGTTGACCGCTGCAACCACAGGCATGCGCAACTTCATGAGGCGACGCGTGGTGGGGTTAAAAGAGCGCTCGATGACAGGACCAGGGTCTGCCCGCTCAATGCGATTGGGGCCGTCAGAGAAATCAAAGCCTGACAAATCGGCCCCAGCACAAAAACCACGCCCAGCCCCAGTCAACACCAGAGCGCGGATCTGGCCGTTGGCCTCGGCTTGGTCAAATGCACGCCACAGGGCTTGGTGCATCTCAGCATTCAGGCTGTTGAGGTTGGCGGGCCGGTTCAAGGTCACCAAGGCCACAGCCCCTTGTTCTTCGTATAAGACGGATGGTTCTGACATGAGTGGTCTCCTGACAATAATTTATCATTAACCGACCGATCGGTTGGTTGATGTTTTCCCCAAGTCAAAGCCAAGGCCTAGGGTCGCTTACACTGTGCCACAAGTGTTTGCAAATTTGGAGAAATACATGGCCTTTGAATGCATCGAAGTTCGCACGGAAGCCGACCAAGTCGGTGTGATCACCCTGAATCGCCCCAAACAGCTCAATGCGCTGAACCCGCAATTGATGATTGAACTGGGACAAGCCCTGAAGTCATTTGAAGCCGATGCCCGCATCGGGTGCATGATCATCACTGGCAACGAAAAATCATTTGCCGCAGGGGCCGACATCGGCGTCATGGCCGAGTATTCTTTTGCAGATGCATATGGAGCTGACTACATCACACGCGATTGGGAAACCATTCGCAGCATCCGAAAACCCGTCATCGCTGCGGTCAGCGGTTTTGCATTGGGCGGCGGCTGCGAACTGGCCATGATGTGCGATTTCATCATCGCCGCCGACAACGCCAAGTTTGGCCAACCCGAGATCAAATTGGGCATCATCCCTGGCGCTGGCGGCACCCAGCGTTTGCCACGTGCTGTGGGCAAGTCCAAAGCCATGGATTTGGCTTTGACCGGTCGCATGATCGACGCCGCCGAAGCCGAACGCTCGGGCCTGGTCAGTCGCGTGGTGCCATTGGACCAATTGATGACCGAAACCCTGGGGGCAGCCCTGATGATTTGCAGCTATTCACAATTGGCTGTGATGGCGGCCAAAGAATCTCTCAATCGCGCATTTGAAAGCGGTCTGGCCGATGGCGTGATGTTCGAACGCAGATTGTTCCATGCCTTGTTTGGCACACAGGACCAAAAGGAAGGCATGCGCGCATTTGTTGAAAAGCGCAAGCCCGAGTTCAAAAACCGCTGAAGCACCAGGAGAGCAGCATGGCCTTGAAGTGCACCTTGATCGGTTCGCGTTATTTTGGCGCGACGGTGTTGGCACAGCTTTTAGAAGACGGCATCGAAGTGGTTCGGGTGGTGGCCAATGCGGCCGACGACCGCTTGGCTTTGGCAGCACAACAAGCCAACTTGCCTTTGTCCGTTTTAGAGAGTCCGCGCAAAGTCCCGGGCGACGCCCTGAAAGAGGATTGCGATTTGATCGTGGCCGCCCACACCCATGCGTTTGTGACCCCCGAAGCCTTGGCCCGGGCCCGAATAGGTGCCATTGGGTATCACCCGTCTTTATTGCCACGCCATCGAGGCATTGCTGCTGTCGAATGGACTTTGCTGTCGGGTGACCCCATCGCTGGGGGGTCGATTTATCACCTGGATGCCGGCTGGGATGATGGAGCCATTGCCGCACAAGATTGGTGTTTTGTGGTCAAAGGTGAAAGTGCTCGCGACCTCTGGGAACGTGCCCTGTCACCCATGGGCCTGCGACTCATTCGCCAAGTGGTCCAACACGCCGCCCAACATGGCAGCTTGCCCGCCCATGCGCAAGACCCGCGCTTTGCCACCAAAGCCCCCATGATCAAGCGCAATGTCTCTTTGGCTCCTCATGACCCACGACTGGACACCTCTTTGGTGGTCACGCTCATGGGCCGAGACCGACCCGGCATCGTGCGCCAGGTTGCGGACAGCTTGAAAGGTCTGGCGGTCAACTGGGCCGACAGCCGCATGACCCACTGTGCCGATCAATTTGCAGGGGTGGTGCATCTGCAGGTGTCCTCAGAGCAAGCCGATCAGGTCGAAGCGGCTTTGGCCCAATTGCAGTCCGAGGGCTTGAAAGTTCAGTGGGCTCGGTCTGACACCCCCGCTTTGGCCGCAGGCAACCGCATGCTGAAACTCGAGATGTCGGGCGCCGACCGCCCTGGCATCGTGCGCGAATTGTCTTTGGGCTTGGCCGAGCGAGGCGTCAGCATCGAAGACTTGCGCACCGAAATCGCCACCCACAATGGCTCAGCGCAATTCACAGTACAAGCCACCCTGTTGGTGCCGCCACAGCTCAGCGACGACAACTTGCGCAGCGTGTTAGAGGCTTTGGCTCAACAGATGATGATGGACATTGGATTAGATGCACCGCACGCCTGAAGGGTCATCAGCCATCAACTGGCCAGCCAGAGCGTCTTGCGAAAATGGGTTAAAATATTGGCCTTAGGCGCTTTAGCTCAGTCGGTTAGAGCGATGGAATCATAATCCACAGGTCCGCGGT
>CAWUNN010000123.1:0-6013 GCA_963923185.1 uncultured Limnohabitans sp.
GTGTATAAGAGACAGGCATGCGACTGAGCAGGTATTCAAAGCTGGGCTCGCTGTCGTGGCGTTGCTCGTGCATCAATGCCCAACGGCTTTTGCCCATCAGCAACACTTCGCTGCAACCGGCAAGCCTGAGCCGGTATGAGTCTTTGCCAGGCCGATCCACTTCAATGTCTTTGTGGCTGTGCTTGATCAACGAGACCCGCAGGCCTCGTCGCGTCAATTCGGGAATCAGCTTCTCAAGCAAGGTGGTTTTGCCCATGCCCGAGTGACCGGCGATGCCAAAGACTTTCATAGGATATTTCATTCAATTGCAATTGCAAATCATAAATGCTCAATGCCGGTGCACTTGAATCAATGGCCATTGGCCCCAAGATGCCCAGCATGGCCAACCAAGGCCCGATCTGATTCATTTTGAAGTATGGGCACAGATCTGCACACAGGTGCTTTATATGATGTTCAAAATACTTTAAGCTATGCACCAAGACACTCAGCAAGCTTTCATGTACACCATCCACCCACTTCCCCCAGCCATCGATCCCTCGTTGTTGAAACTGCTGGTGCAAGCCGAGCCGGCAGTGATTGGACACTTTCGTTATACCGGGTTCATGAGCCCCGACATCCGTGCGTATTTTCAAGATCGTCGGATCGCCGGCACGGCCATCACCATCCGTGTGCCTGGCATGGATGGTGCCATGGTTCACTACGCAGTGGGGCAGGCACGACCGGGGGACATCATCGTCATCGACCGTTGCGGGGACATGTCGATTGCCTCGCTGGGCGGGGCTGTGGCCTATGCGGCCCGGGCGGCCGGTGTGGCCGGCATCATCGTGGACGGACTGGTCACGGACTTGGGCGAATTGCGCCAGTATGGTGTGCCCGTGTGGGCGCGCGGGACCTCGGCGGTGACGGTCAAGACTTTGGGGCTGGGCGGAGAGTTTGGTGTCACCGTCAGTTGCGGTGGGGTATCCGTGAACCCGGGCGACGCCATTTTGGCCGACGAGAACGGTGTGTTGGTCATGCCGCCCGAGGACATCGAATACTCAGCCCGACGTGCCTTGCAAATGATGGCAGACGAAAAGCGAACGCTGGCTCGCATCGATGCCGGTGAGAAGTACCCTGACATCATGGGCACCACACAGGTCATACTCAATGTGCTTGAAAAACAAAAACAAGCTTGAACATCCGATTCACCCCTCTTTCATTTTGTCCTCGAGGATTCTTGACATGATCAAACGCTTGCGTCATTGCTTTTTATCTTGGTTGATACTTGGATTTGGGGCGGTCTGTGCCCAAACTTGGCCGACTGGGCCTGTCAAAATCGTCGTGCCATTTCCGCCTGGTGGCAGTGTGGACATCGTGGCACGCATGGTGGCCAAAAGGCTGACCGATTCATTGGGACAGCCCTTCATGGTCGACAACCGCGCTGGAGCGTCTGGCAACATCGCCGCAGAATTCGTATCCAAGAGCACCCCAGACGGAAACACCCTTTTCGTCACCAGCTCTGGGGTTCTGGCCGCCAACATCCATTTGTACAAGCGGACCGGCTTTGACCCATTCAAAGACTTCACGCCAGTCATCCGGCTGGTCAACCAACCCAACATCTTGATGGTTCATCCATCGGTGCCTGTCAACAGCGTGAAAGAGTTGATCGCGCTGGCCAAGGCCCAGCCAGGCAAGATCACCATGGGCAGCGCCGGGGTTGGAACGGGACAAGACATCGCTGCCAAGCAGTTTGAGATGGCCACGGGTGTCAAAGTGCTGCATGTCCCCTACAAAGGCGGCGCCCCAGCTTTGAATGATTTGTTGGGCGCGCAGATTCAATCGATGTTCGAGACGTCGCCCACCGCCTTGCAATACGTCACCAGCAACAAACTGCGGGGCTTGGCCATCACCAGCGACAAACGTTCGCCCTTGCTGCCCAACCTGCCCACCGTGGCCGAGGCGGGCGTGCCAGGCTATGAATCGGTCACTTGGATTGGCATGGTGGCGCCTGCAGGAACACCCAAGGCCATCGTGGATCGTTTGAATGCCGACTTGAACAAAGCCCTGGCAGCGGAGATGGGCAAACAACTGGCTGAGATCAGTTTGGACCCCATTGGGGGCACGCCTCAGTCGGTCAGCGACGTGGTCCGTGCCGACTCTGCGATGTACGGCCAAATCATCAAGCAAGCAGGCATCGAGCCTCAATAAGATGAACCGTCGCTGCGCGTGAAGCGCGCTGTTTGGCTACCGCACATGCAATACGTTCAACTGGGTCGGTCGGGTCTGAAGGTGTCTCGCATCTGCCTGGGCACGCTCACTTTCGGCTCCACCCAGTGGCGACCCTGGATGTTGGATCTGAACGCTGCAAGGCCGTTGTTTCGACGCGCGGCTGAATTGGGCATCAATTTCTTTGATACCGCAGACACCTACTCTGGCGGCGAATGCGAGAAGATCACTGGACAGTGCCTGGCCGAGATGTTCCCAGGTGCCCGGCGCGAAGAAGTCGTCATCGCCACCAAAGTCTTTAATCCTGTGGACATGGCCTTTGAGGGCGTGAATGCGGCCTCATTCCAGCGTCGGCCCAACCTGGATGGGCTGAGCAGAAAACGCATTTTTCATGCGGTCGATGCCTCTTTGCAACGACTCGGAGTCGACTACATCGACTTGTATCAGATCCATCGATTTGACCCGCACACCCCTTTGGAAGAGACCATGGAGGCGCTCAACGACGTGGTCAAATCAGGCAAAGTGCGTCACCTGGGCGCCAGCAGCATGTGGGCTTGGCAGTTTGCGAAGATGCAGCACATCGCGCAGCACGCGGGTTGGAGTCGCTTTGTCAGCATGCAAAACCACTACAACCTGGTTTACCGCGAAGAAGAGCGTGAAATGATTCCGTTGTGCCAAGACTTGGGCGTGGCGCTGCTGCCTTGGAGTCCCCTGGCGCGCGGCTTCTTGGTGAGCGATCCATCGGGTGATCAGGTTCGATCCACTCCTCGCAGTCAAACCGATGACGTCCAAGGCAAGTTTTACGGCCGCACCGAAGACTTGCAGGTCCGCCAAGCCTTGCATGACATGGCGCGCGCCAAACAGATCGAGCCCTCAACCTTGGCCTATGCTTGGTTGCTGCACAAAGGCGTGACGGCTCCAATCGTGGGTGTGAGCAAGGCCTTTCATCTCGATCATGCCGTGGCTGCGCTGGATGTAGAACTCAGTGACAGCGATGTTTTGCTGTTAGAGCAAGCCTATCAAGCGCGTGCGGTGCTTGGGCATTCATGAGACATGCCCCTTGTACACACGACCAGCACGTCCCCCGTTTTTCCAACCCATCCAAGTCACACCATGTCCCACACTGACCTCACTCACTTGCCCGTGCACCAGCTCTCCAAGCTGATTCAATCGCGCCAACTCTCTCCTGTCGAGGTGACAGATGCCTTTCTGCAAAAGATTGACCAGCACGACAGCAAACTGCATGCCTTTGTCCAGGTGTATGCCGATGAAGCTCGACTGGCCGCGCGCGGTGCCGAAGCGGCCATCCAATCGGGTCACAGCGTCGGCCCCCTTCATGGGATCCCAATTGCGTTGAAAGATTTGGTTGAGATCGAGGGCAAGGTGGTGACCGGCGGCAGCGAGGTCATGAAGTCCAACGTGGCCACACGCACAGCCACTTTGGCAAAAAAACTCATGTCCCAGGGGATGATCATTGTTGGCAAAACGCACACCGTGGAATTTGCCATGGGGGGCTGGGGAACAAACTCGCTGCGCGGAACGCCTTGGAACCCGTGGGACCTGCAGCGTGCCAGAACCCCTGGTGGATCCAGCAGCGGCTCGGGTGTGGCAGTGGCCGCTGGGCTGGTGCCTTGGGCGGTTGGCACGGACACCGGCGGGTCGGTGCGAATGCCGGCCTCTTGGTGTGGCATCACGGGCCTGAAAACCACCATCGGTCGCATCAGCACCTATGGGGTCTTGCCGCTGTCGCCGACGTTGGACACGCCGGGTCCGATGGCCCGCACAGTGCAAGACGTGGCCATGCTGTATGTGGCCATGCAAGGCCATGACCCGCTCGATCCCCTGACCCGTGGACTTCCCTATACCGACCCCATGACCAGCTTGTCTCGCGATTTGCGTGGGGTTCGGCTCGCGCGCATGCCAGCAAAAGAAAGGGCATTTGCCTCGGCAGATGTGTTGGCCGCCTATGACCGTTCGCTCTCAGAGTTGGAGGCGGCTGGGGCTCAAATCATCGACATCGACTTGGCCTTTTCATTTGCCGACGTGGCTGCTTTCAATCTGCGCATCATGGCGGCAGAGAGCTATGAGCTGTATCACCACTGGATCGATGATGAAAAGTCCCCCCTCGATCCGCATGTGAGACCTCGCATCGCCAATGGCCGCACCATCACCGCTCAGGCCTACATCGAGGCTTTGCGCACGCGCGATGTGATGAAGGCACAGTTTGCGGCCGCGATGGAAGGCATCGATGCGCTGCTCACGCCCTCCACCATGACCACGGCTGTGCCACTTGAGGATGTGGATCAGTCCAAAGCACCCGCGCACTACACTCGATTTGGCAACTACTTGAACTTGACGGCACTGTCTTTGCCCAACGGCATGGCCCCTGATGGATTGCCCACATCGTTGCAGATTGTGTGCCGCTCACACGACGAAGCCATGGCCCTTCGCATCGGCCAGGCCTATCAAGATGCCACCGACTGGCACCTTCGCCGTCCTCCCAATCAATGATCCCGAGCGGGGGGCGATGGGTTGGCGTCAAACAAAAAAGCGCAGCCCATTGGAATAGGCTGCGCTTTGTATTTGGCTCCCCGACCTGGGCTCGAACCAGGGACCTACGGATTAACAGTCCGGCGCTCTACCGACTGAGCTATCGGGGAATAGCTTGCTAGTATAAACCATTTTTCAGGGTTCTTTCAACGATCCCAGTCGATGGATCAGACCTACTTCCCCAGGTCCATTGAGCGGCACAATGTGATTTTCAACATTGCCATTTGAGCGGGATCGATCTTGAAAACCACCGTCATTCGTTTGCACCGCACCGGCGGCCCCGAGGTCTTGCAGTCAGAGGACATCGATTTGCCCGAACCAGGGGTGGGTGAAGTTCGGGTGCGTCACACCGCGATCGGTTTGAACTTTCAAGACATCTACACCCGAAGCGGCGCTTACCCTTGCGCCTTGCCCACTGGCTTGGGCACCGAGGCCGCGGGTGTCATCGAAGCACTCGGCCCCAACGTCACTGGTTTTGCTGTGGGTGACCGGGTCTGCTACGCAGGCGGTGCCACCCTGGGTGCTTATGCCATGCACCGCAATATGTTGGCCCATCGCTTGGTGAAGTCGCCCGACTTCATGAGCGATGAGCAATTGGCCGCCGTCTTGCTCAAAGGCATGACGGTCGAGTATTTGCTGCAACGTTGTGTGCCGGTGCAGCGCGGACAGTTTGTGCTGATGCATGCCGCCGCAGGGGGAGTCGGGCTGTTGGCCGGGCAGTGGGGGCGACACTTGGGTGCGCGCATGATCGGTGTGGCCAGCAGCGACGAGAAGCTGGCCTTGGCCCTGCAAAACGGCTACGAGTTTGGCATCCACCGCAAGACCCAAGACATCGCTGCACGGGTGCGTGAGATCACCGCTGGCGCAGGCGTGCCGGTGGTCTATGACTCGGTGGGCCAAGACAGCTTTGAGGCCAGCTTGGCCAGTTTGTCTCCCAGGGGCTTCTTCGTCTCGTTTGGTGCCACCTCGGGCTTGCCCCCGCCGGTGCCAGCGCCCACCTTGCAAAAACTGGGCTCCTTGTATTTCACTCGGCCCACACTCACCACCTACACCGCCAGCGATGCCGACTTGCAGCACAGTGCAGCGGCGGTGTTCGAGCTGTTCAAGCGCTCGGTCTTGAAGGTCTCGATCCAGCAGCGCTACCGCTGGTCAGAGGTGGTCCGTGCCCATGCCCAACTGCAGTCGGGGCAAACCACGGGATCGAGCGTCTTGTTGCCTTGATGCGGCACTCAGTTCAGGGCAAGCATCAGCTCGCGCG
>CAWUNN010000124.1:0-5987 GCA_963923185.1 uncultured Limnohabitans sp.
TTGATCAAATGTCCGAGCAGCACATCCAGTTCATGCTGAGCAAAATTCCGATGGGCCGCTTTGGCAATCCCGACGAAATCGCCGCCATGGTGGTTTGGTTGTGTACCGAAGACTGTTCATTCACCACCGGCGCCGTGTTCGACCTCTCGGGCGGACGCGCCACTTATTGATTTTTTCACCCCTCAGGAGCATCCATGAAACTCGTTCGCTATGGCAAACCCGGACAAGAAAAACCCGGACTGATTGACGCCCAAGGGCAACTGCGCGACCTCAGCGGCATCGTGGCCGACATCGGCCCCTCGACCCTGGACGACAAGACTTTGAAAAAACTGGCCAAGCTCAAGACCGACAAGCTGCCCGCGGTCAAAGGCAAGCCCCGCATCGGTTGCCCGGTCAGCCATGTGCCCCAATTCATCGCCATTGGCTTGAACTATGTGGACCATGCCAAAGAAGCGGGCATGCCCATTCCCAAAGAGCCCGTGGTGTTTCTCAAGGCCAACAGCTGCATCCAGGGCCCTGACGATGATGTGATGTTGCCCAAGGGTTCGAAAAAAGGCGATTGGGAAGTGGAGCTTGGCATCGTGATTGGCAAGCAAGCCAGCTACGTGTCACAAAAAGATGCGCTGGACCATGTGGCAGGTTATTGCGTGGTCAACGATGTCTCTGAGCGCGAGTACCAACTTGAACGCGGTGGCACCTGGGACAAGGGCAAGGGCTGCCCGACTTTTGGTCCGATCGGTCCATGGCTGGTCACCAAAGACGAAATCACCAACCCCCACAAGCTGGGCATGTGGCTGGACGTGAACGGCCAACGCATGCAAAACGGCAGCACCAAAACCATGATTTTTGGGGTTGAAAAGCTGGTCAGCTATTGCAGCCAGTTCATGACTTTGTTGCCAGGTGATGTGATCACCACGGGCACCCCCCCGGGTGTGGGCCTTGGCATCAAGAAAAACGGCATACCAGCGCCTGTATTCCTCAAGCCGGGCGATGTCATGACCGTGGGCATTGATGGACTGGGCGTGCAAACCCAGCGCGTCATCGCTTATCGCAAGGGCTGAAAAACCAAGGCGAGTCAGCGCACCATCAACCCACCCACGGTGGGTGGTGCGAACTCTTGTGCATCAAACGCCGTGTCACCGCCTTCAAAAGCGGTGCCAGTGGCTTTGAGGTGCTGAAAATCAAACAGCGATGCGTCCATCAGGTGCGAGGGGACGGCGTGCTTCAAAGCATTGAACATGTTGTCCAGTCGGCCCGGGTATTTTTTCTCCCATTCACGCAGCATGTTGCCGACCTGTTTGCGTTGTAGGTTTTCTTGGCTGCCGCACAGGGTGCAAGGAATGATCGGGAACTGCCGGTGCTCAGCCCAGCGAATCAAGTCGCGCTCGGCCACATAGGACATCGGTCTGATGACCACATGTTGGCCATCGTCACTGACCAATTTGGGTGGCATCGATTTGAGCTTGCCGCCAAAAAACATGTTCAAAAAGAAGGTTTGCAAGATGTCATCGCGGTGATGACCCAAGGCAATTTTGGTGGCTCCCAATTCGCGCGCCACTCGGTACAAAATACCCCTGCGCAGGCGACTACACAGGCTGCACATGGTTTTGCCCTCGGGGATTTTGTCTTTGACGATCGAGTAGGTGTCTTGGTTTTCAATGTGAAAAGGCACCCCGATCGAGCGCAAGTACTCGGGCAGCACTTCAGCCGGAAAACCAGGTTGTTTTTGGTCCAAATTGACCGCCACCAATTCAAACTTCACCGGTGCCCGGGCTTGCATTTTCAACAAGATGTCCAACATGCCATAGCTGTCTTTGCCGCCAGACAGGCACACCATCACCCGGTCACCTTCTTCGATCATGTTGAAGTCGACAATCGCCTCTCCCACCAAGCGGCAAAGGCGTTTTTCAAGTTTGTGGGTTTCGCGCTCGATTTTGGCCGGCACGCTCAAGGTCTGCTCTGGCGTTTGCATGTGGCCATTGTCGCACCTTCACTGGCCACAGGTGCCATTCGGGGATGGGGCGGGCTGCTGGACCAGGGGGTCAAATCCACTTGGCCAACAGGGCGCAAACCGCACTCATGACCAAGGTGCTGGTCAGCGGAACGAACCATTCGCGGCCTAAAAATTTGAATCGCCAGTCTCCTGGCAGACGGCCAAACCCCAGTTTTTGTAACCAAGGGCTGAGGCTGTTGATCAACAGCAAAGCCAAAAAAACCACAATCAACCAACGGATCATCTGGGCTCCTACAGGGTGTGGGTGCGGTCGCCTTGGGCAAAGCTCAGGGGCTCCCATGCTTGGCCCACGCCCAGGCAAAGCACCTTGAACAGCTCGCCCATTTCGTGCTCGGTCAGCAGTTTTTGGGCCATGGCACGTTCAGGCAAACTGGCCTTTTGCAGCAAGTCAACGATGCCGCAATTGATCAAAAACCGGGCTTGGCTGGTGTAACCCAGCACCTGCAAACCCGCATCTTGGGCCGCCAGTGCAATGCCAGTGAAATTCACATGGGCGGTGATGTCCTTGGCCCCCACTGATTGCAAAGGATTGGGGTCGCTGCGATGGCCTTGATGACACATCAAGGTGCCCATGTGTCGTTGCGCATGGTAGTACTCGCGCTCAGGAAACCCGTAATCGACCAAAAACACCGTGCCAGCAGTCATGCGTTGAGCCAACGTGCGAACAAAAGCCTCGGCCTGTGGATGAATTTCGGTGAGGTAATCGTGTTCACCTTCGATGTCGATGGGTGGGCGCAGATCGGTGACTTGATCGGCCCAGTCCCAAATGCAACCTTCACTGGCTGCGCCACTGACCGAGACCACGCCGCGTTCGTGCCACACGCCCGATCGCCGATGCAACAACTGCACGGGCATGGCGTCCAGCAATTCGTTGGCCACCACCACGCCGCTGAATCCATCGGGCCATTCGTCGTGCCAATGCACCCGGTCGGCATGGGCCTGCAAAGTGTCTTGTTGGCGCTGCCTCAAAGAGCCCGAAACATCGATGATGTGGTAGCTGTCGATTTGATGGCCCAGGGCGGACAACATTTGATGGGCCAAAGCACCCGTGCCAGCCCCAAACTCCCAAATTTCTTTGCTTGGGCAGCGCTCCAAAGCTTCGCCCACCGCCACGGCCAAAGCCCGACCAAACCAGGGTGAAATTTCGGGAGCGGTAGCGAAATCGCTGCCCGACTCGGGCATCAGCCCCAATTTGCGTAAGAAGCCGCTGTAATAACCCGTCTCAGGGGCGTACAAAGCCAATGCCATGAAGCGGTCAAATCCCAGCCAACCGCCAGAGCGATTCATTTGGTGTTGTATCAGTCTTGTCAGGGCATCGGGCGCAGTCATGTCCGCATTATTCCAAATCAAGGACAATGGGTTTTTTGGGATTTTGCATGCAGATGTCAAATTGGGTCTGGGTCAGTGGCGGTGCGCATCGATTGGGGCGCGAAATTTGCCTGTCTTTTGCCAAGGCCGGTTGGTCAGTGGTCGTCCATGCCCACCAATCCATTGAACAAGCCAGTGGGGTGGCCGATCAGTGCCGTGCCTTGGGTGTGCAGGCCTTTTGCGTTCAGGCGGATTTGGGCGATGCCCAGCAAATGCAGGCCATGTGCCAGCAACTGGCCCAGCATCCGGGACAAGATTTGCGCTGCGTGGTCAACAATGCCTCGCTTTTTTTGCCCGACACGGCCCTGGATTTCAACGACGGACAGGCCTTGGCGCAGTGGCAAGTCAACCTCATGGCACCCATGCGCATGGGCCAATGGCTGGCTCAGTTGCATCAAGGCGCCCCCAGCGCGCAAGCCAGTTTGATTCACATTTTGGATCAAAAGGTATTCAATCTCAATCCGGACTATTTTTCATACACCCTGAGTAAATTGGCCTTGCACCAAGCGGTTGCCTTGCAAGCACAGGCATTGGCACCTGTTTTAAGAGTCAACGCGGTGGCACCTGGTTTGATGTACCTCAGCGGCCCGCAAACCGAGGCCAATTTCAAGGCCGCCAGCCAGGCCAATCTGAACCGTCAATCCATTGACCCCGTTCTTGTGGCGCAATCGGTGCTTTTTTTGGCACAAACACATGCGATCACTGGCGCCAGCCTGCCCGTGGACAACGGGCAGCACCTGGTGCCCATGGCGCGCGACGTCATGAACATGTCTTTGTCTGATCTGAAAATTTTTTCAAAATGAGTCCACACGATCCCGCTTTGAAAGGCTGTCGCATGATGTTCTTGCGTGGCATGACCGTGCAAGCCCACATTGGCATTCACGACTTTGAATTGCAAGCCCCGCAACGCCTGATCATCGACATCGATGTCTATGTCGACTTGGAGCAACACAGCCCACAAGCCGATCAAATTCAAGAGGTGGTTGACTATGACTTTTTGCGCGCAGTGGTACACCGGCGCATTTCGCGTGGACACATTCATTTACAAGAAACTTTGTGCGATGATGTCCTGAATGAGATTTTGACGCACCCGGCAGTCCAAGCCGCACAAGTGTCCACTCGAAAACCCGATGTGTACCCCGACTGTGATGCGGTTGGGGTTCAAACCTTCAAAAGCAAAATTTGAAACATGGCCGCCAAAGGGAACCAAACCCTCAGTCTGACTGGTTTGCGTTTTGACGCCAGCCTTGGCATTCTTGAACACGAAAAAAATGCGCCTCAACCCATTCAGGTCGATGCCGAGTTGAATTTAGGGACACAACCCTTGTTGCCTTCTGATGACGACATCACCCACGTGTTGGACTACCGAAAAGTGCGCAGCATCATCATCAGCGAGTGCACAGACCGCCATGTCAACCTGTTGGAGACCTTGATTGGCAAATTGGCGCACCGTTTGATGCAGTTGCCAGGCGTCTTGGGGGTTCGGGTGCGCATCGCCAAGCTTGAAATATTTGCGGATTGTGAAGTGGCCATCCACATGGAGACAGGACAATGGTGAACAAAAGTGGTCGCGTGCAGCGCGCGTCCTCGACCCTTTGGGTGGTTTGGGTGGCCTTGGTGGTGGCTGCGGCTTGGTGGTATCCCACGCTGCGCGACCAATGGCTGTTGCCTAAAGCCTCGGACACCGAATCTGCGCAAGGGGGCAGGGCTTTTTTCAGAGGGGCAGGCGGCTCTGTGGGGCCGAGAGGCACACCCGTCAGCACCGCCAAAGCTCGTGCTTTGGATGTGCGGGTCACGCTCTCAGCCATGGGCAATTTCAGCGCCTTGAACACGGCGGTGGTCCGCTCAAAAGTCGATGGCGAATTGCTGTCGATCCGATTCAAAGAAGGTCAAGAGGTCAAGGCCGGTGCGGTATTGGCTGAAATCGACCCCCGCACCTACGACTTGGCACTGAAGCAGGCCATCGGTCAACTGGAGCGCGATCAGGCCAATTTGCGCAACGCTCAACTGGACTTGCAGCGCTATCAAGACCTGTTGAGCAAAGATGCCATTGCCAGACAGCAAGTTGAAACCCAAGTGGCCTTGGTCAAACAACTTGAAGGCACCCTGCTCACCGACCAAGCCCAAGTCGATAACGCCCGTTTGCAGTTGTCATTCACGCAAGTCACCGCGCCCATCAGCGGTCGTTTGGGCCTCAAGCAAGTCGAATTGGGCAGTTTGGTCAGAGCCAGCGATCCGGCCGGTCTGGTCACCATCACGCAGTCTGACCCGATGGCCCTGATCTTTGCGGTGCCTGATGTGCATGTGCCTGAAATTCAGCGCAAACTCTTGGCGGGTCAGCCCTTGGTCGTTGAGGCTTTCGATCGAGATCTCAAGCATCTGGCCAGTGGTCGGGTCTGGGCCGTGGACAACGCCATCGATTTGAACACCGGCACCCTCAAGCTGAAAGCTTTGTTTGACAACCGCAATGGCATGTTGTTTCCCAACCAGTTTGCACAAGTTCGAATGCAGCTGGATGTGTTGAAACAAAGCGTGGCTGTCCCCAACCAAGCCATCCAGCGCGGCACCATCGGCACCTTTGTGGCCAAGGTGCTGCCCGACAACA
>CAWUNN010000125.1:0-5986 GCA_963923185.1 uncultured Limnohabitans sp.
AAGATGGGCTTGGCCCTTGCGATCTGGCTGATGGCCAGCCTGGGCTGGGCCCAAGCACCCGACTATCCCAACAAGTCGATTCGCATCATTGCGCCGTTTCCTGCTGGCTCAGGGCCAGACGCCAACACCCGCGAGGTGGCCGGTGAATTGACCAAAATTTTGGGGCAAACCGTGGTGGTCGAAAACCGACCTGGTGCCTCGAACATGATCGGCATGGAGGTGGGCGCCAAGGCCGCCCCAGACGGCTACACCTTGGTGATGGGCTCGACCACGTCGCTGTCGGTGGTGCCGCATTTGTACGCCAAGGTGCCCTACAAGGTGTCTGATTTCGCGCCCATCAGCATTGTGGGTTTGCTCAACACCTCTTTGACGGTACACCCCAGCTTGCCTGAGAAATCAGCCAAAGAATTGATCGAGCGCCTCAAAAAGCAACCCGACAGTTTGGTGGTGGCCACGGCCGGCGTGGGCAGTTATTCGCACTTGGCAGGCGAGTGGTTTGCCGCCCATGCGGGTGTCAAGGTTCAGTTTGTGCCCTACAACACCACCAGCCCTTATGCCGATTTGGTCTCGGGCCAGGTCATGGCCATGTTCGATGCCTTGCCCGCAGCCATTGGCAACGTCAAGGCCGGCAAACTCAAGATCATGGCCCTGACAGGCAAGACGCGCCACCCCAATTTCCCAGACACGCCCACCTTTGCCGAGTTGGGTTTGACCGAGTACGTGCCCACGGCTTGGATCGGATTGTTGGCGCCGGCCGGCACACCAGCCCCGATTTTGAGCAAGCTGTCTGAGGCCATGCAAAAGGCTTCGGTGCAAAACCCCGAATTGATCGCCAAGTGGCGCTCTTACGGTGGTGAGCTCAAGGCCATGACCCCGACTGAATTCAGTGCCTTTTTAAAGGTCGACGCCCAACTCTGGGGACAGGCGATCAGGTCAGCAGGAGTTAAACTGGACTGACAGGAGGTCATGATGTCTATCCACAGTCCCGCTTGGTACGATGAGCAATACAACAACCGGGCCCGCGTGCCCGAGTGTGTCCTTTTCATGCAAAGATGGACCCAGTGGTCCGAGCAGACCCGCTCTCAGGGACGAGCCCGATTGGATCTGCGCTACGGGCCAGGGCCCAAAGAAACGCTGGATGTGTTCGAGTCACCGCGCTCGCGCGCGCCCATTGTGGTGTTCATCCACGGTGGTTATTGGCGCTCATTGGATAAATCCGATCATTCGTTTGTGGCGCCCGCCATTCAACAAGCGGGCGCCTTGCCTGTGATCGTCAATTACGATTTGGCGCCCTCGGTCGGCGTCGCTGAAATCTGCCTGCAAATGGTGCGCGCCCTCGAATGGGTTTGGCGTCACGGCGCAGAGATGGGAGGCGACCCGCAGCGCATCCATGTGGTGGGCCATTCAGCCGGAGGGCATTTGGCGGCCATGATGTTGTGCGCCCAATGGGCTCGACATGCGGCCGACTTGCCCGCCGATTTGGTCAAATCGGCCTTGTCGATCTCGGGCGTTCATGAACTCGATAGCCTGCGTCATGCGGCCTTTGTTCAGGCCGACTTGAAACTCAGCGCCCAAGAGGCCCTTCAATGCAGCCCCGCTTGGATGCCAGCACCCAGCCACGGGCACATCTATTGCGTCGCGGGGGCCATTGAAAGCCCCGAGTTTTTGCGCCACAACGCCTTGCTGCGTCAACATTGGGGCCCCCAACGGGTGCCTGTGGTCGAGGACCTGGCGGGTGAGCATCACTTCAGCATCGTCGATCAGTTCCGTCAACCCAACAGCCGGGTGGTGCAGCTGCTCAACCGCCTGGTGGCCTCATGACCCACGCGTCTTCGCGCATCAGCGCCTTGCGCAGTGTGTCGTTTGGGGTGCCCGACCTGAAAGTGGCCGAAGACTTCTTCACCCAGGTTTGGCATTTGTCGTTGGTGCAGCGCGATGAACACAGCCTGTATTTTCGTGCTGGCGGCGCCGATCACCATGTGCTGGCCTTGCGTGCCAGCGACAGCTTGGCCAGCATCCACTGTGTCACTTGGCGTGCACGCACGCGCGAATCTTTGGACGACATCGCGCGGGATGCCGTCGCCGCTGGGGGACGGGTGCTGTCACCCATCGGACCAGCCAGCGATCCAGCGGGCGGTGTTTCAGTTCGGGTGCAAGACCCCGATGGTCGGGTCTTTGAAGTGGTTCATGGTGACCAGTTTCACGATCAAGTGACTTCTGACCCAGACCACCCAATGCGCTTGGCCCATGTGGTGCTCAACAGCCATCGTGTTGAGCACACCCGTGAATTCATGGAGCAGGTGTTTGATTTTTCTTTGGCCGACCGCACCCGCATCATGGCCTTCATGCGATGCAATCACGATCACCACAGCCTGGCTCTGGGGGACACCGACAACGACGCCTTGAATCATGTGGCCTTTCTCATGCCTGATCTCGATGGAGTGATGCGAGGGGGTGGGCGGATGAAGGATGCTGGTCACGAGATCCAGTGGGGACCGGGGCGCCATGGGCCAGGCGACAATGCCTTCAATTACTTCATAGGCCCCTTCGATTTGGTGATCGAGTACACCGCCGAGGTGCAGCAAATCGACGACCATTACCAAGCCCGCGGTCCTGCCGATTGGAAGTGGCCCCCTGGACGTGTCGATCAGTGGGGCGTTGGCGTGGGCCCCACCGAGCGCTTGAAGCAGGCGCAACGTGCCGTGAAGTTCGCCCCCTCATGAACCATGACGCAGCCATTTGATGTCGCCGTCGTGGGCTTGGGACCCACTGGTGCGGTGTTGTCGTTGCTGTTGGCTCAAGCCGGCTTGAAGGTCTTTGTTTGCGACCGCTTGCCAGGCGTGCACGAGATCCCTCGCGCTTTGGCCATGGACCACGAGATCATGCGGGTGTTTCAGCAATTGGGTCTGAGTCAGAGCATTGGGCCGTTTTGCGAACCCTTCACCCCTTCCGAATACCGTGGCGTGAATGGGCAGTTGATCAAACGCATGACCATGGCGTCGCCCCCATACCCCATGGGCCATGTGCCCTCGATGGTCTTCAGCCAACCTCCGCTAGAGCGTGTGTTGCGCGAGCGGATCGCCAAATGTCCAGAGATCACTGTGGCGTTGCAAACCGAATTGCTGAATTTTCGGCAAGACACCGATCAGGTCAGCTTGCAATTGCGTGGGTCCCAAGACCAAGAGATTGATGTCCAGGCCCAATGGTTGGTGGGCTGTGATGGTGGCGCCAGCACCGTGCGAGCGATGGCAGGCATTGAGTTGCAAGACCTTGATTTTGACGAGCCTTGGTTGGTGGTCGATGTCATGGTCAACGATCAGGGCTTGGCCAAATTGCCATCGGTCAGCGTGCAATATTGCGAACCCGAGCGTCCCTGTACGTTGGTCATCGGGCCAGGCCGACACCGACGTTGGGAAATCTCGCTTCAACCTGGCGAAGACCCGCAACGCATGGCCACACCCGAGCAAACGTGGAAATTGCTCTCGCGCTGGATCACACCCCAAGACGGACAACTTTGGCGTCAATCGAGCTACCGCTTTCATGCCTTGGTGGCGCAGCAATGGCGCCAAGGGCGTGTCTTTTTGGCGGGCGATGCGGCCCACATGCAACCCCCTTTTTTGGGGCAGGGCATGTGCCAAGGCATTCGCGATGCCACCAACCTGGCCTGGAAGCTGATCACCGCTTTCCAACACCCCAAGAGTCACACCAAGGTTCAAGCGCTGCTGGACAGTTACGTCACCGAGCGCAAAGCCCACGTGTCAGAGTTGACTTCGCGCATCAAAAAAATTGGAGCCATCATTTGTGAGCGCGACCTGCAACGCGCACTGCAACGCGATGCCCAGATGCTGGCCGATTGCGGGGGGGTGGTGCCTGACACGCCTCGCCAAGATGTGATGCCACCCCTGAGTTCTGGGCTGCTGTCTGCCACCCCCAGCACGGCCCGTGGGCTGCTTTTTCCTCAGCCCAGGTTGCAACAGCCTGATGAGTGGATGGACGATGTCATGGGCCATGGTTGGCGTTGGGTCACCGATGGCCAGTGTGAATCGCCCAGCGACACCACGGGCTGGACGGTTTGTGACCTGCGTGGAGCCTGTGCTGAGCGCGAAGGAGTCGTGCAAGCATGGCTGAATCGCCACCAAGCGCACGCCGCTTTGATCCGACCTGATCACCATGTGTTTGGGGTCGCCACCCATTTGCAACAGGCGCAAGCCCTTCGTGATGAATGGTGTCAGTGGATGCCTGAGCCCCATTGAAGCCATTCGCAAGGAGACCTCATGCAAAGACGTCAACTCATTCAAAGTGCGGTCAGTTTGGCCTGCGCGGTCTTGCCCAGTGCTTGGGCCGCTTGGCCTGACAAGCCCATCAAGTGGTGGTTGTCACAAGCACCAGGATCGGGCCCCGACCATGTGGCGCGCATCTTGGCCGAGGCCTTGGCCAAATTGTGGGGGACTTCAGTGGTGATCGACAACCGTCCGGGTGGCCAAAACACAGTGGGGGCTGTGGCAGCAGCCCGGGCCACGCCAGATGGAAATCATTTTTACTTTGCCACCACGGCCGCCTTGATCACCAACCCTTTGCTGTTCAAACAATTGCCGTACGATCCAGTGCGCGATTTCGTGCCGGTCTCTTTCATCGCCCGCAGCCCATTTGCCTTGCTGGTCGATGCTCAGTCGCCCATCAAAACCCTCGATGAGCTGATTGTCCGATCCAAAGCCGCGGGTGGCTCATTCACTGTGGGCAACGAAGGACCGCGCACCTTCAGCGGCATGATTGCGCGGCTCTTCAATGTGCGCTCTGGAGCCAGGGCCAACTTGGTGCCCTATGCCAACGTGGGTGTGGGGACCCAAAATTTGATGGGCGGACACGTCGATGCGATGTTTGCTGACCTGGCCTCCACCGCCGCATTGGCCAGACAAGGCAAGTTGCGCGTCTTGGCCACGACCTCGGGTCAACGGGTGATCGGTTGGGAGCAAGTGCCCAGCCTGTCTGAAAAATGGCCCAACTTTGACATGGTCGGATGGTTCACCTTGATGGCCCCCACGGGGACGCCACCGGATGTGATTCAACGTGTTCACAAAGATCTTCAAGGGGTCTTGAGCAGCCCTGAGATCGCCCAACGCATTCAAAGCATGGGTCCTCTCGTCGATGGCACCATGTCTTTGGAGCAGGTGAAACAGTTTTTGCAAGCCGAGGCCAAGCGCTGGAGCGATGCCACCCAAGAAATTGGGTTGTTGCCCGAATGACCAGCAGGTTCAAAGCATGCTGGCCACCTGGTAGAACACAAAACTGCAAATCCAGGCCAGGCTCAGGGGCCACGCCAAACTGGCCAGGGTGAATCGCCAGCTTTTAGATTCGGTGCGCAAGGTGGCAATGGTGGACAAGCATGGGGTGTAGATCAGGGTGAACAGCATGAAGCTGTAGCCTTGTATCCAATTCATTTGATGCGAGATGGCCTGCACCAAGGCATCGCCTTGGGTGCCGTAGATCACCGCCAAAGAACCGATCACGATCTCTTTGGCCACAAAGCCAAACAGCAAGGCGATGCTCAGCTGGGGATCAATGCCCAGGGGCTGGGTCAAAAATCTCAGGTGCTGGCTGATGATGCCGGCCCAACTTTCGCTGCTGGCGGCCTCGACCCCTGGAGGCCAATGCGTCAAAGCCCAGACCAGGACCACGCCCAAGATGATGAAGCGGCTGGCCCTTTGCAAAAAATGACGCACCTCTTGCCAGCCCTTGATCGCAATTTGGCGCCAGGTCGGGAACCGATAGGGGGGCATTTCCAGTACAAAGGGCTCGCGGGTGGTGACGGCCTTTTGGAACAGCAAGGCGCTGAGCATCGCCGCGAGCATGCTGATCAGGTACAGCGAGAACAACACCCAAGGGGCCTGGCGTGTGGTGAAGAGCATGGAGGTGAAAAACACAAACACCTGCAAGCGCGCCGAGCACAAAGAAAACGGGATGGTGAACATGGTGAGCAAACGCAAAC
>CAWUNN010000126.1:0-5944 GCA_963923185.1 uncultured Limnohabitans sp.
GTCCAGCATCAAAACCCCGTTGGGCGAGGCCTGAATGGCCGCCAAGAATTGCTCAAGATTTTCTTGGCTCAGTTGATACTGTCGGTCTTTCAGTCGAATCAGTCGACGCACCCGATCGACCACTTCGCCCCAAGTGCCCCAGCGTGTAGGGACACCTTCATGTTGACCAATCAGCCAGCGCGTCACACGCAAGGCTCGGTACAGGTCAACTGAAAACCACAGAACAGCGGCCAAAGCCACACCCCAAGCCTCACCCTGCCCTGGCCACTGATCGCCCAACCACCAGCCCGCCAACCAGCCCGCCGCCAGCGTCAGTCCAAAAGAAAAAAGCCGACCCCACATGCCCCGATGTTACTCGCGACGATCTGCGGTCTCGGTTTGAGCACTCAGGCGATAACCTGCACCTCTGACGGTCTCAATCAAGACGCCAGCTGTGCCCAAGGCTTCGCGCAAGCGCTTGACATGGACGTCGACGGTGCGCTCTTCAATGAACACATGATCACCCCAGACCTTGTCCAGCAACTGTCCACGACTGTGCACACGTTCAGGGTGTCGCATGAAATGATTCAACAATTTGAATTCGGTGGGGCCCAGCTTGACAGCCTGGCCATTGACCGTCACGCGATAAGTGCTGGCGTCCAGGGTCAATGGCCCAATGCTCACCGATCCACCGGCTTGTTCGGGTGCACGGCGACGCAACACCGCGCGAATCCGGGCCAACAGTTCTTGGGTTGAAAAGGGCTTGGTGATGTAGTCGTCCGCTCCGGCATCCAGACCCAACACCTTGTCGTTCTCTTCAGAACGGGCGGTCAACATCAAAATAGGCACTTGCTTGGTGCGTGGGTCAGCACGCCAGCGCTTGGCCAAGGTCACCCCACTGTCTCCGGGCAACATCCAGTCCAACAAAATCAAATCGGGCAACACCGTGTCAATTTCCAATTGAGCGCGTTGCCCATCTTCGGCCCACACCGGTGCCATGCCGTTGTGCCGCAAATTGATGGCGATCAACTCGGCGATGGCCGATTCGTCCTCGACGATCAAAACTCGGGGTAAATGCCTCATGATGCAGATGCTTGAAGTGTGGATTCGATTTTGGCCAATGGCACATGCCTGACATCATCTCCTTTGACGATGTAGATGATCAATTCAGAAATGTTTTTGGCGTGATCTCCAATGCGCTCGATCGCTTTGGCAATGAACAGCAAATCCAAGCTCGCCCCAATGGTGCGTGCATCCTCCATCATGTAAGTGATCAACTTTCGGACAAAGCCATCAAACTCTTGATCGATCAGGTTGTCTTCTTTCAAGATGGCCACCGCGGCTTGGGTATCGAGTCGGGCAAAGGCATCCAGCGCTTTGCGCAACAAATTGCTGGCCAACTCGGTGGCCACGCGCAGCTCAGAGGCTGGCAAACTGCGCGGCATGCCCTCGGCCACGATCGACTTGACCATGCGAGCAATCCGCTCGGCCTCGTCACCGGCACGTTCCAAATTGGCGGTGGCCTTGGAGATGGCCATCAGCAAACGCAAATCACGGGCTGTGGGTTGCCGACGACCGATGATCGAGGCAATTTCGCGATCAATGTCCACTTCAAGGGCATTGACCCGAACTTCACCCGTGATGACCTGCTCGGCCACCTCGGCACTGAATTGCGACAGGGCGTAAATGGCTTGCCGAATTTGCGACTCGACCAGGCCACCCAACTCCATGAGCCGAGAGGAAACGCTGTTGAGGTCACTGTCAAATTGGGTAGAGAGGTGTTTGTCTGGCATGGTGCCTCCGGATTCAGCCGAAACGGCCGGTGATGTAGTCTTCGGTTTCTTTGCGCTGCGGTTTCAAAAAGATTTGCTCGGTGGCACCGAACTCGACCAATTCACCCAAATACATGTAAGCGGTGAAGTCGCTGCAGCGGGCAGCTTGTTGCATGTTGTGGGTCACAATGGCCACGGTGTAATCGGTTTTGAGTTCGTGCACCAATTCTTCAACCTTGGCGGTCGAAATCGGGTCCAAGGCCGAGGTGGGCTCATCCAGCAAAATCACCGAGGGCTTGACCGCCACCGTTCGCGCGATGCACAGGCGCTGCTGCTGCCCCCCTGAGAGCGATAAACCGCTTTGGCCCAATTTGTCTTTGACCTCGGTCCACAAAGCGGCTTTGCTCAAGGCCCATTCAACTCGGTCGTCCATTTCGCTGCGCGAGAGGTTCTCATACAGCTTGACGCCAAAAGCAATGTTGTCGTAAATCGACATCGGAAACGGAGTGGGCTTTTGGAACACCATGCCCACACGGGCCCGCAACATGTTCAGATCTTGATCGGCACTCAAAATGTTTTGGCCATACAGATTGATTTGCCCCTCGGCCCGCTGTCCCGGATACAAACTGTACATGCGATTCAAGGTGCGCAACAAAGTCGATTTGCCACAGCCTGAAGGACCAATGAAAGCCGTGACTTTTTTCTCGGCAATGTCCAAATGAATGTTGCGTAGACCTTGGAATTGTCCATAAAAGAAATTCAAATCTCGAATTTCAATGGCACGAGGCGCTTGGACTTGCTCAGTGTTCATCATCAGATCCTTAACCCGTGGATTTGTCACGGAAAAACACCCGAGCGATCACATTGAGGATCAACACCGTCAGGGTGATCAACAATGCACCGCCCCATGCCAATCGAACCCAGTTGTCGTAGGGGCTCATGGCAAATTGGTAAATCACCACAGGCAAATTCGCCATCGGTGCGTTCATGTTGTATGACATGAATTGGTTGTTCAACGCGGTGAACAGCAAGGGGGCGGTCTCGCCGCTGATGCGGGCCAAGGCCAACAACAAACCCGTGATGACCCCTGAGCGAGCGGCTCGCAAAGTCACCATCAAAGAGACCTTCCAGCGGGGTGCCCCCAGGGCAAATGCCGCCTCGCGCAAACTGCCTGGCACCAGTCGCAACATGTTCTCAGTGGTTCGCACCACCACCGGGATGGCGATCAGCGACAAGGCCATGGATCCAGCCCAGCCAGAGAAATGCTTGGCCTGCGACACCCAAACCGCGTAGACAAACAGACCCAGTACGATAGAGGGAGCCGACAGCATGATGTCGGTGACAAAACGGGTGAAACTGGCCGATCGACTCTCATCGCCATACTCGGCCAAATAGATGCCCGCCAAAATCCCCACCGGTGTGCTGATCAACACGGTGACAGCAATCATCAGCAAACTGCCGCCAATGGCATTGGCCAAACCTCCCCCTTCGCTCCCAGGGGCTGGCGTGGGTTCGGTGAACATTGCCCAATCCAAAGCAGCAAAGCCGTTTTTGAACAGCACCCACAAAATGGCCAACAACACGCTCAATCCCAGTGCCATGGCCCCCATCGAGAGGGTCAGACCTATGCGATTGGCGATTTTTCGACGTCGGTAGACTTGTGCATCCATCGTTGACCTCAGGTTTTGCTGCCCTGTGCTTTTTCAGCACGGGAAATCATGGTTTTGGCCAAGGCCAACACCACCAGCGTGATGACAAACAGCAGCAGGCCCAGCGCAAACAAGGCCGACAGGTGCAAGTCATCGGCCTCACCAAATTCATTGGCCAAGGTGGAGGCAATCGAAGTGCCAGGCGCGAACAGCGAAGTGGATATTTTTTGCGAATTGCCAATCACAAACGTCACCGCCATGGTCTCGCCCAAGGCTCGGCCCAGACCCAACATGATGCCGCCGACCACACCCTTTTGGGTGTAGGGCAGCACGATTCGGCGCACCACCTCCCAGGTGGTGCAACCCAAACCATAAGCCGACTCGCGCAGCACCGGTGGCACGATGGCAAACACATCTCGCATCACCGAGGCAATGAACGGCAAAATCATGAAAGCCAAAATCAGGCCTGCGGCCAGCACCCCAATGCCATTCATGGCCCCCCCAAACAAAGGGCCGATCAGCGGCATTTGTCCCAGCGTCGATTGCAAAGCGGGTTGTCCATACTCGGCAAACAAAGGGGCAAACAAAAACAAACCAAACATGCCATAAATGATCGAGGGCACGGCCGCCAACAACTCGATGGCCGTGCCCAGCGGCCGCCTGAGCGCCACGGGGCAGGTCTCGGTCAAAAACAAAGCCACACCAAACGACAGGGGCACCGCGATCAACAAAGCGATGCCTGCACTGACCAAGGTGCCAAAGATGGCGATCGCGGCGCCAAATTCGTCGTTGACAATGTCCCATTCGGCACGCCACACAAACTGCAGCCCAAAGCGATGAAACGCTGGCCAGGCGTTGACCATCAATGAGACGATGATGCCCAGCAAGGCGAACAACACCAACCAAGAGAACAAACGTGTCAACTGATGAAACGCCCAATCCTGACGTTGCTGTCCACGGGCCATGCGTTGCATGTCCTCAGGGGACATGCGCTCGGCGCCCTCTTCCAGGTGGGCCAAAGCCTGTGCTGGTTCGATCCCGTTGACGGTGCTGTTCATGGGTGGCTTTCAGTTTCAATTTGATTGGGGCACGCCGCAGCCGCGCCCCATTGACTGTGCATCAATGTTTGACCAGTGACCAAACGCGCTGGCGGATTTGCTGGGTCAATGCATCAGGCAATGGCACGTAATCAAGCTCTTCGGCCATTTTTTTGCCATTTTTGAAGGACCAGTCAAAAAAGTCCATGGCGGTCTTGGAAGCGGCTTTGTCCCCTGGCTCTTTGTACATCAAAATGAACGAAGCAGTGCTGATCGGCCAGCTGCTGGCGCCCTTGGCATTGACCATGGACACGCCCATGCCGGGCACGCTGAACCAGTCGGCACTGGCTGCCGCTGCGGCAAAAGTCAAATCATCAGGAGCGACAAACTTGCCATCTGCATTTTGCAATTGTAAAAACGTCATGTTGTTCTTTTTGACATAAGCGTATTCGACATAGCCGATGGCACCTTTGACCCGATTGACGTTGGCGGCCACACCTTCGTTGCCTTTGCCTCCGACAGATGAATCGGCGGGCCATTTGACGGCCGCACCCTTGCCCACTTTGTCAGACCAATCTTTGCTGACCGCACTGAGGTAGTCGGTGAAATTGAAGGTCGTGCCCGAACCATCGGCACGATGCACTACGGTGATGTTTTGGTTGGGCAGGTTTTTACCGGGGTTGATGGCCAGCAATTTGGGGTCATTCCAATGGTGGATTGAGCCCATATAAATTTCAGCCAACACGGGGCCGGTCAACCGCAGTTCACCCGGCTTGAACCCCTCTAAATTGACGACCGGCACGGTGCCGCCAATGATGGCTGGAAACTGAACCAAGCCTTCTTTGTCCAACTCATCGCCCTTCAATGGGGCATCGGTGGCCCCAAAGGTGACGGTCTTGGCCTTGATCTGGCGAATGCCACCCGAAGAACCAATGGACTGGTAATTCAGACCCACGCCCGCGTCCTTCTTATAGGCCTCTGCCCATTTGGCATAAATCGGATAAGGGAAGGTGGCACCTGCACCCGTGATGTCTGCGGCTGTCGCAGACAGGGCCGCTGCCCCCCAACCCAACACCAGCAAAACTTGTCTGAATTTGGCCAACATGTTCATTCCTTAGGTCATGTGTGTATTCGAAATCAACGCATCCATTGAGAATTTATTCCCGCTTTGTGACAACTTCATGACAAACACATCAAGGGCTTGCGACAATTTTGTCATCAATATGTCACACTTTTTTCATAAGATTGAGAACATGTCCAGCCCTCACCTGCTCGCCGCCATCGATTTGGGATCCAACAGCTTCAGGCTGGAGATCGGCCGCGAAAGCCATGGCCAAATCACCCGCATCGAGTACATCAAAGAAACCGTTCGCCAAGGCGCTGGCTTGGATGCCGAGCGCAATCTCAAGCTCGAGGCGATGCAAGCGGGCTGGGATTGTTTGGCACGGTTTGGCGAACGCTTGCGGGGCTTTCGACCCCGTCAAGTGCGGGCGGTGGCCACCCAAAC
>CAWUNN010000127.1:0-5937 GCA_963923185.1 uncultured Limnohabitans sp.
TTTGTCTGTGTGGGCCCAACGGTGCAGGCAAGTCCACGCTGCTCAGGGCATTGGCCCAACTGGGCCCGTACACGGGCCAAGTTCAGTTGATGGGCCAAAGTGCGAATGATCTCCAACCAGCCCAGTTGTCGCGTCAGTTGTCCTGGATGGGCCAAGCGCAACCGGTACCGCTGGATTTGACCGTGTCCGAGGTGATCGAGTTGGGGCGTTGGCCGCACCGCTCGAGCGAAGGCCAAATGGGTCAGATCGACTCAGAGGTGGTGCGCCAATGTCTTGGCGCTTTGGGCCTTGAGACTTTGGCCGAGCGGGCCTTAGGCACTTTGTCAGGCGGTGAGTGTCAACGCGCATTGTTGGCCAGGGCGATGGCGGTGCAAGCGCCCCTGATGTTGTTCGATGAACCCCTGAATCATTTGGACTGGCCCCATCAACAACAGTGGTTGAAGTGGTTGCGACTGCGCTGCCGCCAGGGTGCTGCGGCTTTGACGGTGATGCACGAGTTGAACCAGGCCATGGTGGCCGATGAATTGGTGGTCATGCGCTCTGGGCATGTGTTGCACCAAGGCGCCCCCCAAGATCGCTCAACCCAAGAAGCCTTGCAAGAGGCTTTTGGGTTGAAGTTGCAGTTCCATTGCATCGACACCCATGAGACAGCCGCCCGTTGGGTGGTCTTGTCTGACCCCGATTCTTGTTGATAATCGCCTGCACGGCCAAACGATGGCCGTGTCAATGGGCGACGATTCAGGAGGGCACATGACACAAATGGGCAAGTTGGTGCAAGACAAAGTGGTGTTGGTCACCGGCGCAGGGGGCGGCATCGGGCGCGACATCGCGTTGGCGATGGCCCGCGAGGGCGCCAAACTGGTGGTCAATGACATTGGCGCGTCAGTCAGCGGCGAAGGCCATGACGACGCTCCCGCACAGCAAGTGGTCAATGAAATCAAAGCCTTGGGTGGGGCTGCGGTGGCCAACACCGACAGCGTGGCCGAGGCTGCCAGCGCCGCCCGCATGGTGCAAACTGCGTTGGATCACTTTGGACGCATCGATGTGGTGGTCAACAACGCTGGCATTTTGCGTGACCGGTTTTTTCACAAAATGAGCAACGACGAGTGGGACGCCGTGATCAAGGTGCACTTGTACGGGGCCTACCACGTCAGTCGAGCCGCGGCCACCCACTTCAAAGAGCAGGCGTCGGGTTGCTACATCCACATGACCTCGACTTCGGGCTTGATTGGCAATTTTGGCCAGGCCAACTACGCGGCTGCCAAATTGGGCATTGCGGCCTTGTCCAAATCGATCGCCCTGGACATGCAAAAGTTCAATGTGCGATCCAATTGCATCTCGCCTTTTGCCTGGAGTCGCATGATCGGCTCCATCCCCACCGACACGCCCGAGCAGCAAGCCAGAGTCGAGCGCATCAAGCAAATGACCCCAGCCAAAATCGCGCCCCTGGCCGTGGCCCTGGCCAGCGACAGTGCCCGTGACACCAACGGGCAGATTTTTGCGGTCCGCAACAACGAAATTTTCTTGATCAGCCAGCCGCGCCCCGTGCGCTCGGTGCACCAAGGTCAAGGCTGGACGCCACAAGATGTGTTGTCCCATGCACTGCCCGCACTGCAAGCCAGCTACTTTGGGCTGGAACGCTCGGCCGACGTGTTCAGCTGGGATCCCATTTGAGGAGTTTGACATGAGCCAACCCATGGGCGTTCAAGCCCGCTACCAACAAGCCCTGGACGAGGGCCGACTGGTCATCCAACATTGCGGTGGTTGTGGCCGCGCCGTTCACTTTCCGCGTGAAGTGTGTCCCCATTGCGGCAGCAACGATCTGAGCTTTGTCGATGCCCAAGGCGGTGGCACGGTGTATGCCGTGACCACCGTGCGGCGCAAAGCCGAAGCGGGGGGCGATCTCAATGTCTCGCTGATCGATTTGGACGAAGGCCCGCGACTGATGAGCCGGGTGGCCAATTTGCCGCCTGATCAAGTGCGCATTGGCCAACGGGTCAAGGCCCGAGTGGTGCGTGAGCCTGCGGGCAGCTTGTTGGTGTTTGAGGCCACCGGAGAGTCAGCATGAATTTGAAAGATTTGCGTGGCCAAACGGCCGTGGTGGGTGTGGGTACCTTTGGTTGTGGCGAGGCCCATGGATTCACAGAAATGGAATTATTGGCCCGAGCCGCGCATGCGGCCGTCACCGAGGCCGGACTGACCCTGCAAGACATCGACGGCGTGTGCACGGCCAGCGTCTCCTCGGCCATGTGGGGCTTGGCAGTGCCCGAATACCTGGGCTTGAACGCACGCTTCATCGACAGCACCATGATCGGTGGTTCGAGCTTTGTCGCCCATTTGTTGCCGGCCATGTTGGCGCTGCACAGCGGTCAATGCAATGCGGTCTTGGTCTGCTATGGCAGTACCCAGCGCACGGCCACTTTTGGGCGCAAAGAAATCAACGCCAGCCGAAAATTTTTGGACCCAATGCCCTTTGAGCACCCCTATGAGCCCATGATGCCGGCCAGTGCCTATGCCTTGGCTGCGTCGCGCCACATGCACCAGTACGGCACCACACGCGAGCAACTGGCCGAAGTGGCCGTGGCCGCCAGGGCCTGGGCGCAGCTCAACCCCGAGGCCTACTCGCGCGAGCCTTTGAGCGTGACCGATGTGCTGAGTTCGCGCATGGTCTCTGACCCTTTGAGCGTGCGCGATTGTTGCCTGGTCACCGATGGCGGTGGCGCTTATGTGCTGGTGCGCTCCGATCGGGCCAAAGACCTCAAGCAATCCCCTGTTTATGTGCTGGGCTCAGCCACTGCCACCTGGCACCGTCAGATCGCTTGCATGCCCGATCTGACCGTCACCGCAGCGGCTCAATCTGGACAAGAAGCCTATGCCATGGCGGGCCTGGGCCCGAAAGACATCGACGTGCTGGCCTTGTACGACGCATTCACCATCAACACGATTTTGTTTTTGGAAGACTTGGGGTTTTGCAAAAAAGGCGAGGGCGGTGCATTCGTGCAAGGTGGGGCCATTGCCCCGGGGGGACGCTTGGCGGTCAACACCAACGGGGGCGGTTTGTCCTGTGTCCACCCTGGCATGTACGGCATCTTTTGCTTGATTGAAGCGGTGCGCCAGCTGCGCGGTCAAGGCGGCGCGCGCCAAGTGGCGGGTGCTCAAACGGCGTTGGTCAATGGCAATGGGGGCACGTTGTCCAGTCAGTCCACGGCGATCTTGGGCACGGCTCAGGCTTTGTGAGCCTGAGATGGTCTGGCCAGTCACCTGGGTGCGGTTGGGGGCAAAGCCCACGACCTAAAATGGGGGCATGCAAGACCACCGACATTTGGACCCGGCTTTGCTGCCAGAGCTGCAGCAATGGAATGGGCGCAGCGAAACCCTGCACGACCTGATCACTCCCGCACCCGTGCGGGCACTGTCTGCCACCTTGGACCGCGATGACCCCAGCCCAGGGCAGGGCAGCCATTTGCCGTTTTTGTGGCATTGGTTGTATTTTTTGCCCCACCACGCTCAAAGCGAAATCGGGCCCGATGGGCATGCCAAGCGCGGTGGCTTTTTGCCTCCAGTGCCGCTGCCACGTCGGATGTGGGCTGGAGGTCGGCTGAGTTGGCAACCGCACAATCCCCTGCGGGTGGGGCAAGAGGTGCAGCGCGTCTCGACCATTCAATCGGTGACCCACAAGGCAGGACGCACGGGCGATTTGTTGTTTGTGCTGGTGCAACACCAAATCAACAACGACCAAGGCCTGGCGTTGACCGAAGAGCATGACATCGTCTTCAGGGCAGCCGCCCAGCCAGGTGACCCGGTGCCAGCGCCCACGCCCGCTCAGACTCAAGCGGCCTGGCAGCGCGTCATCACCCCCGATGATGTGTTGCTGTTCAGGTACTCGGCCCTGACTTTCAATGGCCACCGCATCCACTACGACCGACGCTACGTCACCGAAGTCGAAGGCTATCCTGGCTTGATCGTGCATGGCCCCTTGATTGCCACCTTGTTGGGCGATTTGTTGCGACGCCATGCCCCTGATGCGGTGGTGACGCGCTTTGAATTCAAGGCGGTGCGCCCCACTTTTGATTTGCACCCCTTCAAGGTCAGTGGCCAGCCCAGCGAGGACGGCAAAACCGTGCGCCTGTGGGCGCAAGACCACGAGGGTTGGTTGACCATGCAGGCCACCGCCACTTTGGCTTGAACGATTGAACTTTGAAATTGGACATGAAACAGACTTCTGACGCTTACCAAGACATCCGCGACGCGGTGCGTGATTTGTGCAAACAATTCCCGGATGAATACCATCGCAAAATCGATGAGCAGCGTGCATACCCCGAAGCATTCGTCGATGCCCTGACCAAAGCCGGTTGGATGGCTGCTCTCATTCCGCAAGAGTACGGCGGTTCAGGCTTGGGCTTGACCGAGGCATCGGTCATCATGGAAGAGATCAACCGCAGTGGCGGCAACTCAGGTGCCTGTCATGGTCAGATGTACAACATGGGCACTTTGCTGCGCCATGGCTCGAAAGCGCAAAAAGATTTTTATCTGCCCAAAATCGCCAGCGGCGAGTGGCGACTTCAATCGATGGGCGTGACCGAACCCACCACCGGCACCGATACCACCAAAATCAAGACCACGGCGGTCAAAAAAGGGGACCGTTACGTCATCAATGGTCAAAAGGTATGGATTTCTCGTGTGCAGCATTCGGACTGGATGATTTTGCTGGCCCGCACCACGCCCTTGGCCGATGTGCAGCGCAAATCCGAGGGCATGTCGATCTTCATGGTCGACCTCAAAAAAGCCATCGGCAACGGCCTGACTGTGCGCCCGATTCTGAACATGGTCAACCACGAAACCAACGAACTGTTCTTTGAAAACCTAGAAATCCCGGCCGAGAACCTGATCGGTCAAGAAGGACAAGGCTTCAAATACATTTTGGATGGGCTCAATGCCGAACGCGTGCTGATTGGGGCCGAATGCATCGGAGATGGCTACTGGTTCATCGACCGGGTGGCTCAGTACGCCAAAGAGCGCGTGGTGTTCGGTCGACCGATTGGCCAAAACCAAGGCGTGCAGTTCCCGATTGCCGAGGCTTACATCGAAGTCGAGGCCGCCAACTTGATGCGTTTCAAGGCTTGTCAGTTGTTTGATGCCCACCAAGCTTGCGGTGCCGAGGCCAACATGACCAAGTACCTCGCCGCCAAGGCCTCTTGGCAGGCCGCCAACGTCTGCATCCAGTACCACGGTGGCTTTGGTTTTGCTTGTGAATACGATGTCGAGCGCAAATTCAGAGAAACGCGCCTGTATCAGGTGGCCCCGATCTCGACCAATCTGATTTACTCTTACATCGCCGAGCACGTGCTGGGCCTGCCCCGCTCTTTCTGAGGCATGGCCATGACTCGACCGCTTGATGGCATCCGGGTGATTTCGCTTGAACACGCGATCGCCGCCCCTTTTTGCACCCGCCAACTGGCCGATTTGGGCGCTCGGGTCATCAAAATCGAACGCCCAGGTGTGGGCGATTTCGCCCGAGCTTACGACACCCGTGTCAACGGTGAGTCTTCGCACTTTGTGTGGACCAACCGTTCCAAAGAGAGCTTGACGCTGGATCTCAAGCACCCCAAGGCCTTGGATGCTTTGTTCAAACTCTTGGCCGATGCCGATGTCTTGGTGCAAAACCTGGCCCCCGGTGCGGCTGCTCGCATGGGCTTGTCGTTTGAAGCCTTGCATGAGCGATTTCCGCGCTTGATCGTGTGCGACATCTCGGGCTACGGTGACAATGGCCCCTACCGCGACAAAAAGGCCTACGACTTGCTGATTCAAAGCGAGGCTGGCTTTTTGTCGGTCACAGGCACGCCCGAGTCACCCAGCAAAGCCGGCAACTCGGTGGCCGACATCGCCGCTGGCATGTATGCATACACCAACATCCTGTCGGCCTTGCTGCTGCGCGGC
>CAWUNN010000128.1:0-5874 GCA_963923185.1 uncultured Limnohabitans sp.
CGGTGCCTGATTGTCGGCCACGTTTTGCAGCGGGATGTAGGTACCTGTGTCCCATTTTTCGCGGTTTTGATCGTGAATGACGGCATGGCGGTGGGTGAAGGTGCCACGACCGCTGTCCTCGCCCGAGAGGCGAATCGGATATCCACTGGCCACCAACGAGGCAAAGGCCATGTGCTCGCCCATGCCCCAATCGACATTGGTCTCACCACGGCCCATGGCGGCGCGGTCGTCATAGACCTTCTTGACCAACTGGTGCGGGGTCACACTGGCGGGGATGGTGGTGATTTTCTCTGCCAGGCGTTTCCATTCGGACATTGGAATGGCGGTGTCGCTGGCGTCGGTCCACTTTTTACCCAAGAACGGGGCCCAATCGACGGCGTACTTGCTCTTGAAGTTGGTCAACACAGGGTCGACCGTGTGTTTGCCCGCATCCATGGCCACACGATAGGCTTTGACCATGGCGTCAGGTCCATCGGCACCCAGTAAGCCTTGTGCGGCCAATTTGTCGCCATACAGCTTTCGGGTGCCAGGATGAGCGCTGATTTTTTTGTACATCAGCGGCTGTGTCAGGCTGGGCGTGTCTTGTTCATTGTGGCCCAACTTTCGGAAACAGGTGATGTCGACCACCACGTCTTGGCCAAAGGTTTGGCGAAACTCCAGAGCCAACTGGGTGGCCAAGACCACCGCTTCGGGGTCGTCGCCGTTGACGTGCAGCACTGGCGCTTCGACCATTTTGAAGATGTCGGTACAAAACACGCTCGAGCGCAGATCGCGCGGGTCTGATGTCGTGAAACCAATTTGGTTGTTGATGACGATGTGCACCGTTCCGCCCGTCGAGTAGCCACGGGTTTGAGCCAGACACAGGGTCTCTTGGTTGACACCCTGCCCGCCCACGGCGGCGTCGCCATGCACCAAAACGGGCAACACCTGCTTGCCTTTGGGGTCGCCTCGACGGTCCATGCGGGCGCGCACCGAGCCTTCAACCACGGGGTTGACGATCTCAAGGTGCGAGGGATTGAAAGCCAACGACAAGTGCACTGGGCCCCCTGCAGTGGAGACATCTGAGCTGAAGCCTTGGTGGTATTTGACGTCACCAGCGGTCAACTCTTCGGGAGCGGTGTGATCGAACTCGGCAAACAGATCTTTGGGCATCTTGCCCAAGGTGTTGACCAGCACATTCAGGCGACCCCGGTGGGCCATGCCAATCACGATTTCTTGCACGCCTTGCTCACCGGCGCGTTGGATCAACTCGTCCATGGCGGCAATGAAGCTTTCACCACCTTCGAGAGAAAAACGTTTTTGACCGACGTATTTGGTGTGCAGATAGCGCTCAAGGCCTTCGGCAGCCGTCAAACGGTCCAAGATGTGCTTTTTCTTTTCTGGCGAGAACTGGGCTTTGCCGCGAATGCTTTCCAGCTTTTGTTGCCACCAACGCTTTTGCGCCATGTCGGTGGTGTACATGTACTCTGGGCCCAATGTGCCGCAATATGTCTCGCGCAGGGCATTCATCAACTCGCGCAAAGACATGCGGTCTTTGCCAAAGAAGGTGTTGCTGGTGTCAAAAACGGTTTCTTGGTCAGCGTCACTGAAACCGTAAAAAGACGGCTCAAGTTCAGGAATGTTGGGTCGCTCGGTGCGCTGCAAGGGATCCAGATCCGCCCAACGTTGACCCACGTTGCGATAAGCGGCGATCAGCTGTTGCACGGCCGTGCGTTTGCGGCCCATTTCGATGTCGGCATTGGCCATGACCACTTTGGTGCCGCCTTGCTTGGCGCGCTCGGCAAAAGCATTGATGACGGGCATGTGAGGCACGTCACGGGTGTTGCTGCCATCGACTGCGGGCACATGCTGCAGGGCATCGAAGTATTGGCGCCAGGTGTCGGGCACACTGCCCGGATTGGCCAAGTAGTTTTCGTACATCTCTTCGACATAAGGCGCATTGCCGCCAAAGAGGTAGGTGTTGGCCGAGTATGCCTTGTAGATCGACTGATCACTCATCTTTTCGCTCTCCTGCTGCCCCTTGAGGGCGGCCTGGGTGGGTTGAGAAAACCTTCCGCGACACGGCTGGACCGATTGGCGGATGCGACTGTGGCTGGAAGGACCGAAAGTCAAATCGCATTGTGCCACCAAATGCCTGACGGTACACTGACCTGCCGCCTGATGGATTGAAACCTAAAGCATCAAGCCATCAAGTCTTTGATTTGTTGCAACGCGCTGGGGTCTTCGATGGTGGTCAAGTCACCTGCATCGCGTTTTTCACAGACCGCCTGAATCGCCCTGCGCAGCAATTTACCGCTTCGGGTTTTGGGCAAGGCCGAGACAAACAGCACCCGAGCCGGTCGCGCCACGGCCCCCAACTGTTGATCCACCAGTTTCATGATCTCCCCCTCTAATTTGAGGCGGGCCGCATCATCGGGCAAACTGGCCGCGTCTTTGACGATCGCAAAAGCCATGGCCACTTGTCCTTTGAGAGAGTCGGCCACACCCACCACCGCCACTTCAGCGACATTCGGGTGGCTGGAGATGCTTTCTTCGATCTCACGGGTGCCCAAGCGGTGGCCGGCCACATTGATCACATCGTCGGTGCGTCCCAAAATGAAGTAATAACCATCCTCATCGCGCACAGCCCAATCGAAGGTGCTGTACACCATTTTGCCGGGCACCGTGGACCAATAGGTTTTGACAAAACGCGAATCATCGCCCCAGACCGTTTGCAAACAACCGGGTGGCAAAGGGCCTTCGATCACCACCACCCCTTTGGTGTGGGGGGTGGTGATTTCAGCGCCGGTTTGATCGTCGATCAATTTGACGTGGTAGCCGTAAGCGGCCTTGCCAGGTGAGCCAAATTTGCCTTTGGCCTTTTCGATGCCATTGCACAAGACCAAAATCGGCCAGCCCGATTCGGTTTGCCAATAATTGTCGACGATGGATTTGCCCGACAACGCATTCGAGATCCAGCTGGCGGTGGGCTCATCCAGCGGTTCACCGGCTAAAAACAAAGCACGCAGGCTGGACAAGTCGTACTTGGACATCAAGGCGGGGTCTTGTTTTTTCAACACCCGAACCGCGGTGGGGGCGCTGAACATGACCGAGACTTTGTATTGTTCGACCAATTTCCACCAGATGCCGCCATCGGGGCGAACAGGTGTGCCCTCGTACATGATGGTGGCCATGCCGTGCAGCAATGGGGCATAAATGATGTAACTGTGTCCCACGACCCAACCGATGTCGCTGGTGCAAAAGTAGGTCTCACCAGGTTGGGCGCAAAAGATGTGCTTCATGCTGGCCGCCAAGGCCACCGCATAGCCACCGGTATCGCGTTGCACACCCTTGGGTTTGCCGGTCGTCCCCGAGGTGTACAAGGTGTAGCTGGGGTGGGTCGATTCAACCCACTCGCAGGGCACTTGGGCATTCAAGTGCTTTTGCCGCAACTGCGCGTAATCGTGATCGCGACCTGCCACCGGGGTGTAGTTGGACAAGTGTCGATCGACCATCAAAACGGCTGATGGCTTGTGAGCAGCCAAAACGATGGCCTCGTCCAACAAAGGCTTGTAGGGGACCCCTTTGCCAGCGCGAGAGCCTGCGTCCGCACTGACGATCAACTTGGGCGTGGCGTCATCGATGCGAGTAGCCAACGAGTGTGAAGCAAAACCACCGAACACCACCGAGTGAATGGCCCCAATGCGTGCGCAAGCCAGCATGGCAAAGCAAGCCTCGGCGATCATGGGCATGTAGATCAACACCCGATCACCCTTGCCAACCCCCAACTCTTTGAAAATGGCGGCCATGCGTTGCACTTCATCATGCAACTGGGCATAGGTGTAGCTGACCTCTTGGTCGGTCTCAGTCGACACCCAAATCAAGGCGTTTTGATCGGCGCGCTGAGCCAGGTGTCGATCGACCGCGTTGTGACACAAATTGGTGGTTCCACCGACAAACCATTTGGCAAACGGTGGGTTGCTGTAGTCACAAATTTGGGTGGGGGCCTGCTTCCACTCGATCAGTGCGGCCTGTTCAGTCCAAAACGCATCCCGGTCCTGAATGGATCGGCGGTGAAAATCATCATAAGCACCCATGGTGCAGTCTCCTGTCTTTGAGCATGGTGCGCATCATCGACAGCAGGCCTTGCGACAGGCTGACGCCAGCCCGATTCGTTCAATCTGTCACTTGATCAAGCTCAAAATCGAGTCAAAAGCCTCGTGTTCTGAGTCGCGCAGCCATTCAAACAAGACCATTTCTGTGGTGACCAATTCAGCCCCGGCTGCAGCCAAGCGGTCAAATGCAGCATCGCGATCACTGGGGCGACGACTGGCACAGGCATCGGTGACCACCCAAACATCCAGTTCTTGGTCGATCAGATCCAAAGCGGTTTGCAACAAGCAAACATGGGCTTCGCAACCGGCCAGCACGATGCTGCTTCGTGGTGCAGGAGCGGTTGCTGGTTTTTGCAGGTGTCTGGGCAGACTGCGGGCGTTGCCCGCGCGTGGCGAGGACGTAGGGGGCGGTTGCAGGTACTGAACCAAGCCGGCTTCCACCGCGCTGAAAGTGGTTTTTTGGAGCACCATGGGGCACAACGCACGCAAAGGCGCCACCATGGGGCCCAGACCTTCAGGCTGTTGCTCGGTCCCCCAGATGGGCACTCGCAACAGTCTAGCCGCTTGGCCCAAGCGCAAGGCTTGTTCAAAGGCCAAGCTGCCTTCGTGCAAGGCCGGCAGCAATTTTTCTTGCTGGTCAATCAGCACCAACTGGCTGTCTTGTGCATCCAACAACATGGCAGCCCTTACTGAATGTGGACCACCACACGGCCACGCACTTGACCCGCCATCAACTGGGCGGCCTTGTCCATGGCTTGATCCAAGTTCACCTCGTCGATCATGGCCTCGAGCAATGCAGGATCCAAATCGCGAGCCAAACGATCCCAAGCCTGTTGTCGCAAAGACAACGGCGCCATCACCGAATCGACGCCCAACAATGCGACGTTGCGCAAAATGAAGGGCATGACGGTGGTGGGCAAGTCCATGCCTTGAGCCAATCCGCAGGCCGCCACGGCGCCGCCATAACGGGTTTGAGCCAATGCATTGGCCAAGGTGTGCGAACCCACCGTGTCGACGACAGCCGACCAACGTTCTTTTTGAAAGGGTTTGCCTGGCTCTGACAAGGTGTGTCGATCCATGACTTCGACGGCCCCCAATTTTTGCAAATAAGCATGTTCAGAGGCCTTGCCGGTAGAGGCGACCACTTTGTGGCCCAACTTGGACAACAAGGCCACGGCCACACTGCCCACGCCGCCACTGGCTCCGGTCACCAAGACCTCGCCTTGCCCAGACTGGAGACCATGTCGCTCCAGAGCCATCACGCACAACATGGCGGTGTAGCCCGCCGTGCCAATGGCCATGGCCTGGCGTGGTGTGAAAGCTGCTGGCAAACGCACCAGCCAATCGCCCTTGAGGCGTGCCTTTTGAGCCAAGCATCCCCAATGCGTTTCGCCCACCCCCCAACCATTGAGGACCACCATGTCCCCGGCCTTCCACTGGCTGTGCTGGGACTCCAACACCCGCCCTGCACCATCGATGCCTGCGACCATGGGCCATTGACGCACCACAGGGCTTTTGTTGCAAATGGCCAGGCCATCTTTGTAATTGAGGGTCGAATACGCGACTTCAATGGTCACATCGCCTGCGGTCAAGCTTTCATCGGGCAGTTCTTGAAGACTGGCCTTGAAGCTGTCATTTTTTTCCAAAACCAAAGCGCGAAACATGTGCTCTCCTGGGTGAAAAGGTGCATGGCCCCCTGTGGGGGATTCATCCTGCATCTTAAACCGAGATATGATCCCAAGATGAGATTTGCCGCACTCATTTTGATCTGGGCCATGGG
>CAWUNN010000129.1:0-5873 GCA_963923185.1 uncultured Limnohabitans sp.
ACAAGAAGCCCTCGACATCGAAGCCGCAGCCGTCCAAAACCTGAGCCAACGCCTGGGAGCGTCGTTTGTCGCGGCCGTGCAGGCGATCTTGGACACCCCAGGGCGCGTGGTCGTCATGGGCATGGGCAAAAGTGGACACGTGGGACGAAAAATCGCGGCCACCCTGGCCTCGACCGGGACTCCGTCGATGTTTGTGCATCCGGCCGAGGCCAGCCACGGCGACCTGGGCATGATCGAGACGCGTGATCTGGTGCTGGCGATTTCGAACAGCGGTGAAAGCGAAGAACTCACCACCATCTTGCCGGTCTTGAAGCGACAAGGCATCACTTTGGTCGCATTGACGGGGCGAACTGACTCGACATTGGCGCAGCATGCCCACCATGTGTTGGACTGCGGAGTGGACAAAGAGGCCTGCCCATTGAATTTGGCCCCCACCGCCAGCACCACCGCGCAAATGGCGTTGGGCGATGCCTTGGCCGTGGCGTTGCTCGATGCGCGCGGCTTCAAGGCCGAAGACTTTGCCCGATCTCATCCGGGGGGCGCTTTGGGACGCCGGCTGCTGACTCATGTGCGCGACATCATGCGCAGCGGCAGCGACGTGCCCGCGGTGACCCAAGACGCCAACTTCATCGACTTGATGCGTGAAATCAGCGCCAAAGGCTTGGGCGCCACGGCCATCGTCGATGACCAACAGCGCGTGTTGGGTGTGTTCACTGATGGCGATTTGCGCCGCGCCATCGAAAGCGGGCAAGACCTGCGACAGCACCAAGCCAGCCAATTGATGCGCGCCCAGCCGCGCACCATCGGGGTCGATGCGCTGGCTGCCGAAGCAGCCGATGTGATGGAGCAATACCGCATCCACTGTTTGTTGGTGCTGGACGCCAATGGACGACTGTGTGGCGCTCTCAATACGCACGACCTGATGCGTGCCAAGGTGATTTGATGCTGCCCAGCCGCAGCTTTGACCCCCAATTGATGGCTCGGGCTCAAGCGGTGCGCCTGGTGTTTTTAGATGTCGATGGGGTGCTCACCGATGGTGGCTTGTATTTCAGCGAGCACGGCGAAACCCTCAAACGCTTCAACAGCTTGGATGGCCAAGGCATCAAATACCTGCTGTCCACAGGCGTCCAACCCGTGATCATCACGGGGCGCGACAGCGCCCCTTTGCGCGTGCGCGTGCAAGCGCTGGGCATTGTGCACGCGTACTACGGCGTGCATGACAAACGGGCCGTGGCCAAGCAAGTTTTGCAAGCCCTGGGCTTGAGCTTTGATCAAGCCGCGGCCATGGGCGATGATTGGCCTGACTTGCCCGTGATGCAGGCCTGTGCCTTGGCGGCGGCGCCCGCGCAAGCCCATACCGAAGTGTTGGCTGCTGCCCATTGGGTCAGCCAACGGCGTGGCGGCGATGGCGCGGTGCGCGATTTATGCGATGTGATTTTGGCCTCCCAGGGCCACTATGACCGCATCTTGCAACAGGTCGGTACCCATGGCGTCGACCATTGATTGGCACCAGTTGCGCTTGGGCCAACGCTTGCAGGCTTGGCTGCCGGTTGGGTTGTTGGGCGCCTTGGCCTTGTTCAGCTACTGGCTGGTGCAAAACTCACCCATCTTGGGCGTCAACGAGCCGGCCAGGTCACCCAGCGTCAAGCCCAACGCATACTTTTACAATTTCAGACTGATTGGCTTTGGTCGCGATGGCCAATGGGAGATGCAGATCAATGGCCAGCGGGCTTCGCACCGTGAAGACTTGCAGCGCTATGACATCGATGCCCCCAAAATGCTCAAACGTTCTCCCGAGTCAGGCTTGCAAACCCATGTCAGTGCACGCCGAGGACAAGTCAATGAGTCGGGAACGGTGGTGCGTCTCTATGAACAAGCCATCGTCTACCGGCCATCACAAAAGGCCAGCAACGGCTCGCTGAGCAAACCTTTTGAGATTCGCAGCGACTATCTGCTGTTGGATGATGACCGGCAAGCTCTAGAAACCGATCGGCCTGTGGTCATCACGCAAGACCAAGACCGATTCACGGCAGAGCGCATGCTGGCTCTGCAACAAGATGGCAAATTGAATTTAGACGGAAAAGTTCGGGGCATCATGATGCCCCGACCGAACACACCCGTCAGGCGCGATCAATAGTTGTCGTCGCGCTGGCCACCACGCGGGCCATTGCCATAGGGGCTGCGAAAGCCACCGTCACCGCCGCCCTCGCGACGTGAGGCGCCATAGCCACCCCCACCGCCTTCGCGACGGCCACCGCCGTAGCCGCCACCACCTTCACGGCGGCCGCCACCGTAACCACCGCCGCCGCCACCACCAAAGCCGCCACCGCCACCAGGACGACGGGGCTCCATGGGGCGGGCTTCATTCACCACCAGGCTGCGACCCCCCATGGGTTGTCCATTCATGCCTTGGATGGCTGCTTGTGCTTCTGAGTCAGAACCCATCTCGACAAAACCAAAACCTTTTGAGCGACCGGTGTCACGCTCCATCATGACTTTGGCCGATGTCACAGCGCCGAAAGCCGAAAACGCCTGCTCGAGATCGCCATCGCGAACCGAATAGGGCAGATTACCTACATACAACTTATTGCCCATGAAAGGGACTCCTCAGAACACAAACAAACAAAGCGACGGAGGTCCCAGGACACAGCGCAAAAAAAGCGGGGGCGAGAAACTGACCGATCACTGAACCAACCGGCGTCTTTTCTAAAGACAAAACGCCAAGTGTCAACCATTATGGTTCAGGTCAAGCCCAGAAAACCGCATTTCTTTACAAAAATGATTGGATTAAGGCATAAAAACCACGGTTTCAGGGTTTGTACCCAAATTAAAACCGTGCGCATCGAGCCTCACCAATCGCTTTCGCGGTCTGGCGTGGCGCCGATTTTGTGCACACTGAGATCTGCGCCCATGAACTCTTGCTCGGCATCCAGCTTTAAGCCGCCAAACAACAGTTTGATCACGCCGTAGACCACACCACCTCCGATCAAGGCCCAGACAATGCCCATGCCAGTGCCCAGCAGCTGCGACATGAATGACACCCCGCCCATGCCGCCCAAGGCCTTTTGACCAAACAGGCCCGCGGCTAAGCCGCCCCAAGTGCCACACAAGCCATGCAGCGGCCAAACGCCCAGCACATCATCAATTTTCCAGCGGTTTTGCGTGAGAGTGAACATCCACACAAACAAAGCGCCTGCAATGCCGCCAGTGACCAAAGCACCCAGCGGGTGCATCAAATCAGAGCCCGCACACACGGCCACCAAACCAGCCAGTGGACCGTTGTGCACAAACCCTGGGTCGTTGCGACCGACCACCAAGGCCACCAATGTGCCCCCGACCATGGCCATGAGTGAATTGACGGCCACCAGGCCTGACATTTTGTCCAGGGTTTGCGCGCTCATGACATTGAAGCCAAACCAGCCCACCATCAAAATCCAGGCACCCAAAGCCAGAAAGGGGATGTTGGACGGAGGATGAACGGACATGTCGCCACTTTTGCGATAACGATTGTGGCGCGCTCCCAACAACAGCACGGCCGGCAAAGCGATCCAGCCCCCCATGGCATGAACCACCACCGAGCCGGCAAAGTCATGGAACTCTTCACCGCCAAAGTCTTTCAGCCAGGCCTGAACCCCAAAATGCTGGTTCCAGGCGATGCCCTCAAAGAAGGGGTAAACAAAGCCGACAATGACCGCCGTTGCCAACAACTGAGGCCAAAACTTGGCGCGCTCAGCAATGCCACCCGAGATGATGGCCGGAATGGCTGCCGCGAAGGTCAACAAAAAGAAGAACTTGACCAACTCATAGCCGTTTTTCGCGGCCAGCTCTTCTGCCCCTACCCAAAAGCTGGTGCCATAAGCCACGCCATAGCCCACCAGAAAGTAAACCACAGTGGATAAACTGAAATCCACCAAGATCTTCACCAAGGCATTGACCTGGTTCTTTTTGCGCACGGTGCCCAGCTCTAAAAAAGCAAAACCCGCATGCATGGCCAGCACCATGATGGCGCCCAACAGAATGAACAAAGCATCTGCGCCCTGTTTTAGTGCGTCCATAGCTCTTCCTCTTCGTTTTGTGATTGTTATTGGTGCGTTAATCGGCCCATATCCGGCCGCGCACCAAATTTAAGCAAAAACCGCACCAATTTAAGCGTGCGCGCTTTCTAAGCCGCCGACAGGACAAAGTCTCGGCGTCGGTCACCGAGAGGGGGCTGACTCAGACGCTTAGGCGAAGGCTGGGCCCCCTCTGGGGCTCAGGCCCCAACGGATGCAGCGCTGTTCTCATCGACGCAGAAGGTATACTTGATTTGCGCCGATTTGCTCCAAATTGCGGGCGCCAAGGGCTTGCCCTTAAAAAATGCCGCTAATGAGGTCGTTCCACCCGGTGCCGCTTCTTTGGCGTAACGGGTTTTTTCATTGGAATGACATGTTGATTGCACAGCCACAGTCGATGCACTTTGAAGCTGCTTTGCCCTTGCAAAGCGGTGCAAGCATCGCCGGCTATCAATTGGCCTATGAGACCTATGGCACGCTCAACGAACGGCGCGACAACGCCGTGCTGATCTGCCATGCTTTGAATGCTTCGCACCATGTGGCAGGGGTGTACGCGGGTCAAACCAAAAGCGAGGGCTGGTGGGACAACATGATCGGCCCGGGCAAACCGGTGGACACCCATCGGTTTTTTGTGATCGGGGTCAACAATTTGGGCTCTTGTTTTGGCTCGACTGGCCCCATGCACCCCAATCCAGCCACGGGTCAGACCTATGGCGCCGACTTCCCGGTGGTCACCGTCGAAGATTGGGTCAACGCACAGGCTCGGCTGTTGGACCGATTGGGCATTGAGCAGTTGGCTGCGGTCATGGGGGGCAGCTTGGGCGGCATGCAGGCCCTGAGTTGGACCATTCAGTACCCCCACCGGGTGCGCCATGCCGTGGTGATTGCCAGCGCCCCCAACTTGAACACTGAAAATATCGCTTTCAACGAAGTGGCGCGCCGCGCCATTGTGACTGACCCCGACTTCCATGGCGGACACTTCTATCGGCACGACACTTTGCCGCGCAGGGGCTTGCGCATTGCTCGCATGATCGGACACATCACCTACCTCAGCGACGGGGTGATGAATGAAAAGTTTGGTCGCGAGCTGCGCGATGCGGTCAGCCACCATGCCAGTGGGTACAAGTACAGCACTCAAGAAATCGAGTTTCAGATCGAGAGCTATTTGCGCCACCAGGGCGACAAATTCAGCGAGTACTTCGATGCCAACACCTATTTGTTGATCACCCGCGCACTTGACTACTTTGACCCGGCACGCCCACACGGCGGTGATTTGTCTTTGGCCTTGGCAGCCACCCGTTCCAAGTTTTTGTTGGTCAGCTTCAGCACCGATTGGCGTTTCTCGCCGGCGCGCAGTCGCGAGATCGTCAAGGCCTTGTTGGACAACCGACGCGAGGTGAGTTACGCCGAAATCGATGCGCCACATGGCCATGATGCTTTTTTATTGGAAGATCCACGCTATTTGCAATTGATTTCGGCCTACTTTGATCGCATCGAAGCCGACACCCCAAGAGGCCAGCCATGAGCGACTTGCACATCATGCGCACTTTGGCCCAGTTGGTGCCTCAAGGCAGCCGTGTGCTCGATTTGGGGTGCGGTGACGGCGCCTTGTTGCAGTTGTTGCAACAAGAGCGGGGCTGCACAGGTTATGGGGTTGAGCTCGATGACGCCAATGTGTTGGCCTGTGCGCGCCGAGGTGTGCAGGTGCTGCAACTCAATCTCGATCAGGGCTTGAAACTGTTTGACGACCACAGCTTTGATGTGGTGCTGCAAATCGATACCTTGCAACACTTGCGCAACGCCGAGACCATGCTGCGCGAA
>CAWUNN010000130.1:0-5871 GCA_963923185.1 uncultured Limnohabitans sp.
GATCTCAGTGGCCTGCGCTACGGCAAGGTCTGTATCCTCTCGGACGCCGATGTGGACGGCTCGCACATCCAGGTGCTGCTGCTGACCCTGTTCTTCCGGCACTTCCCCAAGCTGATCGAGGCCGGGCATGTGTACGTGGCCCGTCCACCGTTGTTTCGGGTCGATGTGCCCGCGCGTGGCAAAAAGCCGGCCACCAAACAGTACGCGTTGGACGAGGGCGAGTTGCATGCCATCTTGGACAAATGCGCCAAAGACGGCGTGCCCCAAGACAAATGCCAAATCAGCCGCTTCAAAGGCTTGGGCGAGATGAACGCCGAGCAACTTTGGGAAACCACTCTCAACCCCGACACCCGTCGCCTGTTGCCTGTGCAATTGGGCAGCATGGACTTTGCCGCCACCGAAAACCTGATCGCCCAACTGATGGGCAAAGGCGAGGCCGCTGCCCGCCGTGAGCTGATGGAAATCCACGGCGACAGCATCGAGATCGACGTATGACCGACAACCTCTTCACCCCTGAAGCCCCAGCGCAAGACGATTTGTCGCTGGGCCAATACGCACAACGCGCTTACCTTGAATACGCCTTGTCGGTGGTCAAAGGGCGCGCCTTGCCCGATGTGGCCGATGGCCAAAAACCCGTGCAGCGCCGCATCTTATATGCCATGTCGCGCATGGGCTTGGGTTTTGGTGGCGCCAACGGCACGGTCGGTGCCAAACCCGTCAAAAGTGCCCGCGTGGTCGGTGACGTGCTGGGCCGCTTTCACCCGCACGGTGACCAAGCCGCCTACGACGCCTTGGTGCGCATGGCGCAAGACTTCTCACAACGCTATCCCCTGATCGACGGTCAAGGCAACTTTGGCAGCCGCGATGGCGACGGTGCGGCCGCCATGCGCTACACCGAAGCCCGATTGGCCCGCATCAGCAACCTGTTGCTGGACGAAATCGACGAGGGCACGGTCGACTTTGTGCCCAACTACGATGGCTCTACCGAAGAGCCGCGCCAGCTGCCCGCCCGCTTGCCCTTTAACCTGCTCAACGGCGCCAGCGGCATCGCAGTCGGCATGGCCACCGAAATCCCCAGTCACAACTTGCAAGAGGTTGCAGCGGCCTGTGTCGCCCTGATCAAAACCCCCAAGTTGGGCGAGGACGAGCTCATGGCCCTGCTGCCTGGCCCCGACTTTCCCGGTGGCGGTCAAATCATCAGCCCGCCCCAGGACATCGCCGACGCCTACCGCAGCGGCCGGGGCTCATTGAAGGTGCGCGCCCGCTGGACCATTGAAGACCTCGCCCGAGGCCAATGGCAACTGGTGGTGCACGAGTTGCCCCCAGGCACCAGCGCCCAAAAGGTGTTGGAAGAAATCGAAGAACTCACCAACCCCAAAGTCAAAGCCGGCAAAAAGGCCTTGACCCAAGATCAGCAGCTGCTCAAAACCACGGTGCTGGCTGTGCTCGATGGCGTGCGCGATGAATCCAGCAAAGACGCCCCCGTGCGTCTGGTCTTTGAACCCAAAACCAGCCGCATCGACCAACAAGAACTCATCACCAACTTGCTGGCCCACACCAGCCTGGAGACCTCGTGCCCGATCAACCTCACGGCGGTCGGCTTGGATGGTCGGCCGGTACAAAAAAACCTGCGCCAACTCTTCACCGAGTGGATTGAATTTCGCCAGCAAACCGTGCTGCGCCGCAGCCAGCACCGCCTGAACAAAGTCCTTGATCGCATCCACATCCTCGAGGGTCGTCAACTGGTGCTGTTGCACATCGACGAGGTCATCCGCATCATCCGCAACAGCGACGAGCCCAAGCCGGCTTTGATTCAGCGCTTTCAACTCAGTGAACGACAGGCCGAAGACATCCTTGAGATTCGCCTGCGCCAATTGGCCCGACTGGAGGCCATCCGCATCGAACAAGAGCTGAGCCAACTGCGCGAAGAACGCGAAAAGTTGCAAGAAATCATCGACGAGCCCGTCACCGTCGTCGTCTCCGAAAAAGCTTGGGTTCGCGCCCGCACCGGCCACGGCCACGACCCGGCCGGCTTTGCCTTCAAAGCCGGCGATGGCCTGTACGGCACCTTCGAGTGCCGCACCGTTGACGTGCTGCTGGCCTGGGGCAGCAATGGCCGCGTCTACAGCGTGCCCGTCTCGGCCTTGCCTGGTGCGCGTGGCGATGGTCAACCCGTCACCACCCTCATTGAGCTGGAGGCCGGCACCCAGCTCGTGCACTACTTGGCTGCCCCAGCCCAAGCTGTCCTCTTGCTCAGCGGCTCGGGGGGATATGGCTTCTTGGCCAGCGTCGAGAGCATGATCTCGCGCGTCAAAGGCGGCAAATCCTTCATGACCTTGGCGCCCGGTGAAACCGTCTGCCGACCATCGTTGGTCAGCGGCTCCAACGCCAGTGGGCCTGAGGGCCAACCCTGGCCTGCAGCCACCCACGTCTGCTGTGCCTCGACTGGCGGACGCATACTGACCTTTGAGATCACCGAACTCAAAGCCATGGAAAAGGGTGGACGAGGACTCACCTTGATGGACCTGGACGCCAAAGACCAACTCGCCGGTGCAGCCGCTTACACCCGCAGCGTGCGCATCAGCGGCATCGGACGCGGTGGCAAAGACCGCGAAGAAACCCTCGAGATCCGCTCGCTCAACAACGCCCGTGCCGCCCGTGCCCGCAAAGGCAAGGCGGCCGACTTCGGCTTCAAACCCAACGCCGTCATCCGCATGCTGTGATCGATTAATTGGGGTCAGACCCCCATTTTTTTGTTGCGAGAATGAGACGATTAATTGGGGTCAGACCCCAATTAATCAGACCCCATCGAAGTCAAATCCCAACTGCTGGGTTGAAATGGGGCTGGCATGAGAGGGGCGTGAGTGGATGCGGCGCGTGCTGCCGCGTCGGGGTTGGGTTGACAGCTCGCCATCCATGCGCCAGTTTTTGCGCGACGCGTGTTTCTCAATCACGGCTTGTTTGCCGGCTTTCACTTCGTCGCTGTGCCGCCGTGCATACAGACGTTGCTTGGCCACCTGGGTGGCTTGGGACAGATCCACCACAGGTTGAGCCACATCCACCCCAGACTTTAAATTCAGTTGCCGTTGCAACTCATCTGGCATGCGCCAAGGTTCAAACAACCACTCATCGGGCACTCGCCGCAAGGCGGGCAACCAAGTGCGCACAAAGCGGCCATGCGGATCATGGTCTTGAGCTTGTTTGATCGGGTTGTAAACCCGCGTGGCATTGATGCCCGTCGTTCCCGATTGCATTTGCAACTGGCTCCAGTGGATGCCAGGTTCGTAATCCAAAAACTGCTGCGCCAGCCACTCACCCACTGGCCGCCAGTGCAGCCACAGCGGGTAGGCCGCCACCGACACCAGCATGGCGCGCATCCGAAAATTCAACCATCCCGTCTCGCGCAGCATGGCCACGCAAGCATCCACCATCGGCCAGCCGGTGCGTCCCTGTGTCAGTGCTTCGAAATGGGCAGCGTTGAAATCATTCTCGCGCAGACCGTCATAACCTCGGTGCATGTTGTGCCACTCGATCTCGGGCTCAGACTCTAGCTTTTGAATGAAATGGCAGTGCCAATACAAGCGGCTGAGAAAAGCCAACAAGCCAGCCCGGTGGCGCGTCGCTTGCTCGGGCAGGCTCGCCAAGTGCTCGCGTGTTTGCTGCACCACTTCGCGCATGCTGATGCAACCCCAAGCCAGGTAGGGGGACAAGCGCGAACACGCATCGGGGGCGCTCAGGGGGGAGGACATGCCTCCTCGATAACCCAAGCAGCGACCGTGCAAGAAACTGCGCAAAGTCGCCAAAGCCACATCGCGTCCGCCCTTTTGTCGGCGTGGCGGATTGTGCTGCAAATGCGCGGGCGCGACCATCTCGGCCACGGACCCAGGGCCCAGCGCGAGCGATTCAACTTCTGGCGGCTGCGTTGGGGGGCTCCAAAATCGCAGCACACCAGGCGCCTCTTGTGGCAAAGCCATGTGCTCTTCCCAAGCGCCTTGCCACAGGTTGCGATGGCGCAAGCGGCGCACCACCCCAAACTGAGGGTGCTCGTGCCAAGTCACGCCGTGTGCCTTGCACCAGGCGTGCACCCGCAGATCGCGCGCATACGTCCACCCGTTGCCAGTTTCTTCGTGCGCATGCAAACGCGCAAATGGCGCTTGCAACCACAAGCGCTGCAACACCTCTTGCATCTCGCCGACATGCACTTCGATCCGACCCCCTTGACGGCGCAACTCGGCGTCCAGCGCCTGCAAAGACTCGCGCATGAATTCAAAATGTTGCAAGGCCACATCGTTTTGTCGCCACAAATCGGGCTCTACCACGTAGATGCACCGCACCGGCCCCCACCGCGACGCCCGTGCCAAAGCCGCATGGTCTTGCCAGCGCAAATCCCGCTTGAACCAAATCAACTCATAAGCCATGCGGGCATGCTACCCAAGCCCCTAAAACCACATGCTGCACAGCCCATCTCTGCCAGAAATGGGGGTCTGACCCCCATTTTTTGTTGCGAGAATGAGACGATTAATTGGGGTCTGACCCCAATTAATCGGATCGGGCAGGTGGCGATATACTGTATAAATGAACAGTAGTATCGATGTTCCGTTGCCTTTGAATGTCAGCACTCCGCTTTGGGTTCAGGCTTTGCCCGCCCGTGTGGCTGCCGGTTTTCCGTCTCCCGCCGAAGATCACCAGGTGCAGCGGCTGGATCTCATGGCCCAGTTGATTCGCCACCCGCAGGCAACGTTTTTGTTGCGGGTCAAGGGCGATTCGATGCGCGACGCCGGCATTTTGGATGGCTCGGTGGTGCTGGTCGATCGCGCCATCGTGCCGCGCAGCGGCCACATCGTGATCGCCATCGTCGACGGCGAGTTTGTGTGCAAAACGCTCAGCACCCGCGCGGGGCGCATGCGTTTGAAAGCCGCCAACCCCACTTACCCAGACATCGTGCCCAAAGAAGGGCAGACGCTCGATGTTTGGGGCGTGGTGGTGGCCACCATCCACCAACATCGCGTGTAGCGCCGCCTCACAGTGTCTTCAAGGTCAAGCGATGTATGCCCTGATCGACGGTAACAATTTTTATGTCTCTTGCGAGCGGGTGTTTCGCCCCAGTCTGAATGGCAAGCCGGTGATCGTGCTGTCCAACAACGACGGTTGCGCGATTTCACGCAGCAACGAGGCCAAGGCCTTGGGCATCCGCATGGGTGCCCCTTGGTTTCAGATCCAGCACCTCGAGGCCGAGGCAGGGCTGGTCAGCCTGTCGGCCAATTTTGCGTTGTATGGCGACATGAGCGATCGCATGATGAGTCTGGCTGCCGGTCTGGGGCATCGGCAAGAGATCTACTCGATTGACGAGTGCTTTGTCGATCTGGGCGGCATCCCAGGCGACTTGGTGCGGCGCTCGCACGCCATGCGCCAGCGCTTGTTGCGCTGGATCGGCATGCCCTGCGGCATTGGTTTGGGGCCGACCAAAACCTTGGCCAAGCTGGCCAATCACGTGGCCAAAACTGCCGAGCGCAAGCCCGGCAGTTACCCCGAGCAGCACGCCCAGGTCTGTCATTTGGGCGCGCTCGAACCCGCCGCTTTGCGCGACCTGCTGGGGCGCACCGAGGTCGGCGAAGTGTGGGGCGTGGGCCCGCGCATTGGCCGCCAGTTGAATGCCCAGGGCGTGCACACTGCATTGGATCTGGCGCGCTTGTCGCCTGCCACCGCCCGCGCCCGTTGGGGCGTGGTGCTGGAGCGTACGGTGCGCGAATTGCAAGGCACTCCCTGCATGGACTTGGAAGACGTGCCGTCGCCTAAAAAGCAAATCGCTTGCACCCGCAGCTTTGGACAACCGGTGTTGCAATTGACCGACTTGCGCGAAGCCGTGACCGA